>JALWYR010000235.1:2037-3511 GCA_027003085.1 Flavobacteriales bacterium | reverse complement strand
CGTCGTTCGAAGTAATTTTCGTAACGGCTTATGACGAGTTTACCCTGGATGCCCTGCGGCATGCAGCGGTGGGTTATGTATTGAAACCCATTGACGAGGATGAACTGGTCAATGCGGTGAATAATGCACTGAAAAATATCAGGGCCAAAAATTCGCCTCAACACAATGCCGAGTTGTTGAATTATTTGCGAAGCAATGATAAGATGCTATCGGTGCCATTGACCGAAGGCATAAAATTTATTCGCATCGATAAAATAATCCGGCTAGAAGGAACCGGGGGTTATACCCGTATTGTTTGCGAGGGCGGCAAGGATTTTGTCAGTTCTTATTCGCTGGGCAAGTTTCAGGAAATGTTGCCCGCTGCCCGGTTTGTCAAAACCCACCGTTCGCATATCGTTAATTTGGACTACGTGGAAACCTACTTCCACAAGGGTTTTTTGGAATTGACCAATGGTGAACAAATCCCGATTTCACGGCCCAATCGTAAAGAATTTTGGGATATGATGGAAAAACGGCAATGAGGCGGTTTATTCGATAAATATGCATCCGGAATACCAGTGGTGGATTTGTTGCCTTCCGAGAAATCAGCTTTTATTAATTTTTAACTTTTAGTTATAAACTTTGAATTTGACTTATGAATTAAACTTCCGATTTAAAATTGTACGCCATATAAAAAACCGTCCTCCGGGTGTCGCGATGGAAAGCAAGCGTATCCTTCGGGGTGGGCATTGGAAGCGCGGTTTTCACGAGCCGGCGGCGACGGAGCGTAGCGAAGGCCCAAAGGGCTTCGAAACCTGCGAGTGGAGACGCCGAAGGTGGCTCCCGGAGTTGCCGAGGAAACCGAAGGGTTCCGAGGCCTGCGAAGCAAGACCAAGGCCGGAGCGAAGCGGAGGCCTGCCGGCTTGCGGAGCCCGAGGGGAGACAAACGCAGCGCCGGAGGCGAAGCGTGCAGGCTCCCCGAGTTGCGTAGCGAGACCGTCAGGGCTCGCGAAGCTGCGGAACAAGACAAGGCGCGGCTTTTGGCGTTGGGCCAAGGAAGCCGTAGGCTTGTGAAGCCGCGAAGGCAGACCGCAGGGCTGCCGGAGCATCCGAAAAAAACATAATCCGCCTTTTCCTGCACAAAGGCATAACTGCTCGCCGGGTTTTGCGTATCTTTGAACCAAAGCCAAAAACATGCTCGAACAACTGCGACGTATTTCGGATTTGGAAAAATTGGCAGCGCGACAAGGACGTAAAAAACTGGTGCTCTGTGCCGCAGGCGATGCACACTCGATCGATGCCGTTTTCGATGCCTACCGGGCCGGCGTGATTGAACCCATACTGGTGGGCCAACGCGAAGAAATGCAAAAATTTTCGGGGCATTGCAAAGATTTTCAGCGCTTTACCATTTTTGAAGAACCCGACGAAGAACAGGTTATCCGGCGTTCGGTTCAACTGGTGGTGCAAGGTCAAGCCGACATTTTGATGAAAGGCA
>JALWYR010000235.1:0-2027 GCA_027003085.1 Flavobacteriales bacterium | reverse complement strand
CACTTTGCCCTGTTCGAAGTGCCCAATTACCACAAATTATTGGCTATTACCGATGTGGCGCTCAATATTTTACCGCCGCTAAAACACAAGGTGCAAATCGTGCGCAATGCCGTCAGGTTTTTCCGGAAAATCGGTGTGGAACGGCCCAAAGTGGCGGCGCTGTCGGCCATTGAAATGGTCAACGAGGATATGCCCAGCACCATCGATGCGGCCCTGCTTTCGATTATGCAGCGGCGAGGTCAAATCAAAAACTGCCTGATCGACGGGCCTTTGGCCTTTGACAACGCCATTAGCAAGCAAAGCAAAGAACAAAAAAACATTCCGGGCGATGTGGCCGGCGATGCCGACATTCTGTTGGTGCCCAACATCGAATCGGGGAACATTTTGTATAAGGCCTTCGTATTTTTTGCCGATGCCAAAGTGGCAGGCCTTGTGGTGGGTGCGCCGTTCCCTATTGTGCTTACTTCGCGCGCCGACTCCGAGGAAACCAAACGCAATAGTATTTATTTGGCGGCCATATCGGTCAAAAACGTCTGAAAATGAGTAGGGTAGAGCCCTTGATATTGTGTATCAATCCCGGAAGTACGTCGGTCAAATTGGGGCTTTTCAGGGGCATCGAAGCGGTGCAAACCGAAAATATTACGCGCCGGGAAAACACGCCGGCGGATATTACGGATGAAATTATTGCCGTAAAGGAATTTACCGGGAGTGAAGTGCCCGATTTGATCATGGCCCGCGGCGGATTGCTCAAACCCATGCCTTCGGGTGTGTATCGCGTGAACGAACGGATGCTTCGTGATTTAGCAAATGCACCTTACCGGCATGCCAGCAACCTGGCGGCGCCCATTGCGCATCGCTTGGCCGTGGAGTGGGGCGTTCGGGCCTACATCGCCGACCCGGTTACCACGGACGAATTGAACGATATTGCACGTCCGGCGGGTCATCCGCTTTTTGAACGCAAAAGCATTTTCCACGCCTTGAATCACAAAGCCATGGCCCGTAAATACGCCGAGTCCGTAGGGCGGAAATACGAGGATATGAACTTGATTGTCATTCATTTGGGTGGCGGAATATCGATAGGTGCACACCGGCGTGGGCGGGTGGTGGACGTTAATCAAGCCTTGGATGGTGAAGGGCCTTTTACGCCACAACGCAGTGGCACTTTGCCGGCAGGCGATTTGGTCCGTATGGCCTTTTCGGGGCGTTATTCCGAGGAGGAAATGCTGCGGATGATTACCGGCGAGGGCGGTTTAAAGGCCTATACGGGCACTTCGGACATGCGAGCACTGGAAAAACGCTTGGAAAACGAGTCGGAAGTCAGGAAGGCGGTGGATGCCATGATTTACCAAACGGCTAAATATGCCGGCGAAATGGCCGTGGTGCTCCGGGGTGATGTTGATGCCATCATTATCACCGGTGGCTTGGCTTATTCCGGATATATTATCGAAAATCTTCTTCCTTGGCTACAATGGATGGCTCCGGTGGCCATTTTTCCGGGCGAAAACGAACTGGCGGCCTTGGCCTATAACGGCTGGTTGGTTTGGACGGGGCAATTGGAGGTTAAGGAATACGAATAATTTATTTACGCTCTTACTTTGAAATTAACGTGATTATTAAGCGCCAAAGGGGGTATTTCGAAAAACGCTATTCAACATAATATAAATTATAGAACAAAAGCATATATGAATAAATACCTTTATATTTGTAATGCATAGGTCAAATGGAAAGGATTAATTCCAATATCATTGCCAAGGGCATCATCAAGGCCGTAATATTTTTTTTGGTCTTGACGGTTTTTGTTTATGTGCTGGACAAAATTTTTCCGGTAATTGTTTACCTGGTTATAGCATGGCTGTTGAGTTTGCTGGGTTCGCCGGTAAAGACTTTTTTGCAGCGCCGTTTTAAATTTCCGGCGGGATTGGCTGCGGCAGCCGTTTTGTTGATATACACGCTGGCCGCATTGTTGTTTGTGGGATTGTTTGTTCCGCTGGTGATGCGTCAGGCCGAGAATTTGTCGGTTTTGCAAA
>JALWYR010000234.1 GCA_027003085.1 Flavobacteriales bacterium | reverse complement strand
TGGTTGTTACCCGAGCCGGGATTTTGACTTATGTAATAGTTGATGAGGTTAAAAAACTCGGTCCGGTTGTGGATCACAGTGGTAGTGCCATTGTTGTTATCCACCACTTCGATGTTGTATTGGAAATCCACGATGTAGTGGCCGGCAGTGGAATCATAGATGGCGGAGTCGTATTCCATGGAACTGTTGACCACGATGGTGGATCCGTCGTTATAGATGAGGGTTACGGGATAAACCAGGTCGAAGAACGGAAGGAAATCCGAGCTGATGGGCAATTCGCAGTAAATGGGACGGCAATTGTAGAGCATTACTTGGAAATCGACGCTGTTGGTAATGGTGATGGTATTGCCGTATTCGATAATTTCGAATGGATAGACCATATCCACCGGATAAACGCTTGTCGAACCGAACAATGCTTCGAATTCCTGTTGATTGGTGGCGGTGGCAATACTGCCGTCGCTCATTTCCACGCTTACCGGAAACACCAATTCGTAACACGACATTTGCGACAAGGTAAAATCCTCCAAAGGGGTGCATGCATCGATGGCATCCATCAGTTCGGTGTCGTTATGAATGGTGGTAATGCTGCCGTTTAGCGACACGTCGAACGGATAGACAAAATCGGCAATGTAGTGGCTTTGGGTTTGGTCTACAATGGCTTGGGCGAATTCGTTATCGTTGGAAAAACTTTGAACACTGCCGTCGTTATAAATCACCGAAATAGGATAGACAAAGTCAAAACAAAAGTAGTTGGCAATGCCATAGCTCACTTGTCCTTGGTTGGCTGTTCGCCCGGCGGATTGGGAAGGCCCCGACCGTAGGCTGTTGATCACCGAACGCACCGTTTCGCTTTCGTTTACCTGCGGTGGATTATCGATTTTTTCGATATTCTTTTTACATGAGGCCGTAAAAAGTGATGCCAGGGTCATTAAGGTAATCAGAATGAAACTTAACTTTTTCATGATGTAAAAATTTATGGGTTTACGCTCATAAAACAATTGGGAGCGATTTTACCCTACCTTTTTGGGTAAAAAAACAAAAAATATTCAATTTTTCATTGATTATCAACGAATTAATTTTATCGCACATCCAAAGTAGAAGCATCAAAATGTAATTCCGGTTTCAAGATAAATAAAAAAACCCGTTCACTACGGGTGATTTATAGAATGATTGCATATTACGAGGAGACACCGCAGGTGGCTCCGTAGTATGCGAGGGAAAACAAGAGTGGCCATTGGGTTGGGCTTGGAAGTGCATATTTACCGAGCAAGCGAAGAAGACCGGCGGCGCCGGAGCATAGCGAAGGCGCCAAAGGGCTTCGTAGCCCGCGAAGGGAGACGCCGGAGGTGGCTCCCGGAGCCGCCGAGGAAACCGAAGGGTTCCGAGGCCGCGAAGCAAGACCAACGGCAAAGCGAAGCGGAGCCGGAAGGGCTTGCGGAGCCGCGCAGCAAGACAAGGCGTGGCCCTTGGCGCAGGTTCCGGGGAAGCCGCAGGCTTGTGGAGCTGTGGAGGCGACCGCAGGGCGCCGGAACGCCCAAAAAATTCCTTGCCGGTAAATTTTGGTTTTTTCTTTTATCGGTCTGTTTCGGACAGTCCAAATTTTGTAACTTTGATAGAAAGACGAAAAATGATGAAAAACCGGCTTTGGATATGGGTTTGGGTGTGGATTATGCTTCCTTTGCATGCGCAAACGGGAAAAAATTTGCAGTTGCACTGGCATCGAACGGCCACCGAGTGGATTAGCGAAGTTTTCGAAGTGCAGCCGGCAAAGGATAATCCGTTTATTAACTTGCAAACGGCTGTTTATGGGTCCGGAACGGGACGTGGCGTCAGGGTTTTTGTGCTTTCGGACAACAAGCGTATTGAAATACCGGCCGACGATTTGCAGCCGCAACCCGATGCCCGGTTCGGCTACGTGGATTTGCCCAATAAGCGTCAACAACTCCGGCTGGAAATTCGTCCGGCTCCCGGGGTGCATATAGACCGGGTTCATGTGCGGCTTTATTGGCCGGGGAAAACTTCTGCGTTACAAGAAAATGCGGGCCAATGTCCTTCGGGCGAGCAAAACGTGCAATCGTCGTGCAATTGCCCGTATCCGCAAGTGGTTACCCGCGACCAATGGTGCCCCAACAACGCTTGTCCGCCGCAAAGCAATCCGGTGCACACCGATGTTAAATTCCTTATTGTCCATCATACGGCCACACCTAACGGTGAAAGCGATTGGGCGGCGCGCGTGCGGCAAATTTGGGATTTTCATGTGCACACCCGCGGGTGGGCCGACATCGGTTACAATTACCTGATCGACCAAAACGGATTGATGTATGTGGGCCGTGGCGAAGATGTCAAGGGTGCGCACTTTTCGGGGCACAATTCCGAAACCTGCGGCATTGCCTATTTGGGCACTTTCAACACTTTTCAGCCGCCTGCGGTGATGCATGACAAATTTGTGGAATATGCGGCATTCAAATGTTGTCAGAAAAACCTGGACCCGTTGGGCACGGCCTATCATGCTTCGTCGGGGCTTACGCTGCATACCATTGCGGGCCATCGGGATTCGGGAAGCGGGACCGAATGTCCGGGCGATGCGCTCTATGCCAAATTACCTATGCTGCGCAATCGCACCGACAGCACCATGTGCACGTGTAGCGGCGGATTAAACCTGGCCATTGTGGACAGTCATTACAGCACGGCCGAAATCCGTGAAGGCGATAGCTTGACTTTTTCGGTACGTGTCAAAAACCAAAGCGCTACCGATTTGTCGGGCGTAAATGTCCGGTTCGAAGTGGATAATCAGGCTATGGCGCAGCAACATGTGGATTTGGCCGCTTGTGCCCAAACGCAAGTATCGGCCCGTTTGTCGGCCACCGGAAGCGGTTGGCATCGCGCCTGCGCCGTGGTGGAGCCGCAAAGCGGCGAAAGCAATACGGCGGATAATACCGAATGTTTTGATTTTCGGGTTATCGGTGAGGAGGATTTGCTGCGCGATTATGTGCTTTATCCCAACCCGGCCGCCGGTTATGTGGAAATAAAGGTTCCGGCCGGAAAGGGTTTGGTGGCTTGGCATTTTATTGATTTGAGCGGTAAGGAAATCAAAAGTTTTCCCGGTGCCCTTCGGCGGGTGAAAACGGATTTTTTGCATCCGGGCGTATATTTGGTGCGTTTGGAGCCGGTAAAAGGCAAGCCCGAAACCTTGCGCTTGCAGGTGGGGAAATGACAGCGATACATTTTGTTAGTAGAATATCTTATACCACAGCGTTTCACAGAGGAAACAGAAAAACGCTATGTTTGGTTGTGAAAAAACTGCGCTCTCGTTGGTTATTTAAAATTTAACCACAGAGTCGAACAGAGTCAGGCACAGCGTCGCGCAGAGTTTTTCTTAAATTATCATTGTTGTCCGGTTAAAGAACGGCACGCGAAATTTTTAATGTTAAGTCATTGAAAATCAATTATCGGGTATTGTAGTTTTAAAAATAACCCCCCAATGTTGGAAATAGTGAGTTTTCATAGCGTT
>JALWYR010000233.1 GCA_027003085.1 Flavobacteriales bacterium | reverse complement strand
GCTTGAAGGAATAATGAGTTTCATCTCAAATGAAGACCCAAATTACGAAGAAGCGCGGAAGTTTTTACCTAATTATATCAGAAGAGTATTGGAAACTTTTTTCGGTTTTAAATATGCAAAACTTTCAAGCACAAGAAATCAAAATCAATCACCCGGGTTAAATGATTTCATAAATGATATTATCAACTTTGAAAGTTTACCTGATAAAGCTGTTGGAAATATTTCAAAAACCAATGTAAAAAGTAAACTATCGAATATAAACAAAATATGTGATGCTTACTCCCACGGTAATATGCAGCAACTTAACGAAAGCAATTTTATACCAGATGAAACTTTAAGAGAAATTGCAACTGACACTTTGGATATTATTGAATTTTTCGACAGTATGCACAAGGAAAATTTTGAAAAACTTATAAATCCAACAGTAGTAACAGAAACAACAGAGTAAAATATTAAATATGACAAACGAAAAAATATAATAACTGGAAACAAAACTTTGGAGTACAGACGATGAATTGCGTGCAAATTCAAAATTGACGGCAGCGGAGGCTTCGCCGCTCCGACAAGAAGACTCCGGTGCCGGCTTTACAAAAACCGGCCTTGCCCGAGGCGAATTTAAGCGGACAGCCCGGCCGGTGCCACGTGAACGCGCCGCCGGATGAGCCGAAGGTGAAAGCCGGCGGCTTGCGAGAACGTGAGCGGCGGGGCGCCCGAAATAAAATCACTTCGTCATAAATCCGTATCTTTGAAGGGTCAAGCCCGCTGACTATGGCCCGGAAATACGACAAAATTCCGCTCGAAAGCACCACCGAACGCCAACAATTTTTCCGGCACGAAGACTACGCCGCCGGTATTCCGCCCTATTTGCGCGGGCCCTACTCCACCATGTATGTGCGCCGCCCGTGGACCATCAGGCAATATGCGGGCTTTTCCACCGCCGAAGAAAGCAATGCCTTCTATCGCAAAAACCTGGCCGCGGGTCAAAAAGGGCTGTCGGTGGCCTTTGACCTGCCCACCCATCGCGGCTACGACTCCGACCACCCGCGCGTCAAAGGCGATGTGGGCAAAGCCGGTGTGGCCATCGACTCGGTGGAAGACATGAAAATCCTGTTCGACGGCATCCCGCTCGACCGTATGTCGGTCAGCATGACCATGAACGGGGCGGTGCTTCCGGTGATGGCTTTCTACATTGTGACGGCCATGGAACAAGGCGTCCGTCCCGAACAACTCAGCGGCACCATTCAAAACGACATTTTGAAGGAATTTATGGTGCGCAATACCTACATCTACCCGCCGGAGCCGTCCATGTATATCATTGCCCAAATTTTCGAATACACGGCCCGGTATATGCCCAAGTTTAATTCCATCAGCATATCGGGCTACCACATGCAGGAAGCCGGCGCCACGCCCGAAATAGAACTGGCCTACACGCTGGCCGACGGTTTGGAATACATCCGCACGGGCTTGAAGGCCGGCCTGGAAATCGACCGTTTTGCACCGCGGCTTTCGTTTTTTTGGGGTATAGGAATGGACCATTTTCGCGAAGTGGCCAAGATGCGGGCGGGGCGTATGCTTTGGGCACGCATTGTCAAACAATTCGACCCGCAAAATCCCAAATCCATGGCCTTGCGCACCCATAGCCAAACCAGCGGTTGGAGTTTGACCGCACAAGACCCGTTCAACAACGTGATGCGCACCCTGGTGGAAGCGGCCGCCGCCGCCTTCGGTGGAACGCAATCGCTGCACACCAACGCCCTGGACGAAGCCATTGCGTTGCCTTCGGAATTTTCGGCACGCATTGCCCGCAACACGCAAATATTCCTGCAAGAAGAAACCGACATTACCAAAACCGTTGACCCTTGGGGCGGCTCCTATCTGCTGGAAGAACTGACCGGCCGGATAGCCCGCAAGGCCTGGGAATTGATTCAGGAAATCGAAGCCCTGGGCGGTATGACCCGCGCCATTGAGCAAGGGCTTCCGCAACGGCGTATCGAAGAAGCCGCCGCCCGCAAACAAGCCCGCATCGACAGTGGGAAAGACAAAATTTTGGGCGTCAATTTTATGGTGCCCGACACCGAACCCGACATTCCGCTACTGGAAGTGGACAACGAAGCCGTGCGACGCAAGCAAATCGAACGTTTGGAACACATCCGCCGCACGCGCGACAACAAGGCCGTCCGCCACGCCCTCGACCGGCTGACCGAAGCGGCCCGGACGCGTGAAGGAAATCTACTGGAACTGGCCGTGGAAGCGGCACGCCTGCGTGCCAGTTTGGGCGAAATTTCCGATGCCCTGGAAAAAGTTTTCGGGCGCTATCATGCCCAACCGCAAATGCTAACCGGAGTGTATATGAACGAAATACAAAACGACGAATCTTTCCGCCAGGCCCGGCAACTGGCCGACCGCTTCGAAGAACTCACGGGGCGGCGTCCGCGTATCCTGATTGCCAAAATGGGTCAGGACGGCCACGACCGCGGCGCCAAGGTGGTAGCTACGGGCTATGCCGACATCGGTTTCGATGTGGACATCAGTCCGCTATTCAGCACGCCCGAAGAAATTTTCCGCCAAGCCGTGGAAAACGATGTGGACATCATTGGTGTTTCGTCGCTTGCGGGCGGCCACAAAACGCTTATCCGCGAATTAATGCAACTGATCGAAGAAAGCGGCCGCAAGGATTTTATGGTCATTGCAGGCGGTGTGATTCCACCCACCGACTACGATTATTTGTTCGATTTGGGCGTGGCCGGCATCTACGGCCCGGGTACCAAAATCAGCGATGCGGCCGTGGAAATGCTGAGCATCCTGAACAAGTCCTACGAAAAATAAACGGATTGCCCGCCAGGGATTAGTAATTGAATTTGATGCTGACCACATAGCGGTTGGTGCGCGTTGAAATGCCGTAGGGATTGTCCAAGCCCACGGGCATAATGCGGCGTTCGCGGAAAGTTTTACCGTTCACAATGCCCAAATCCACTTCCAAGGAGCCGAAATCATAACCCACGCCATAACTGAGCCAGCGGTTTTGCCGTTTCAGGCCCTTAACCGGTGAATTGGACGTGCGGTATCCGCCGCGAAGCATCAATTTGTCGATGCGGAATTCGCCACCCACCGACAGGGTTTGTACCGGGCCGAAATAGGAGGCCATTTTGCTGTTGAGGTCGTCGAAATATTCGGACGAAACATTATCGTCGGCCGTGGGAGCCAGGTGAATGGTGCTCCAATCCTGCCATTCGTAGCTAAAACTCACAAAGCCGTATTTTCCGGCTACCACCGAAGCACCGGCCATAATCTTTCCGGGGGTAATCATCCGGTAAGGAGCGTAGCTATTGGTAACCTGCGGATCGATGCTGAAACTGAAAAATTCGTCGGTGTCGCCATCTTCGTCCAGGTCGGGATTGTCTTTGATCACCGAAGCAATGCTTTCCGAAGCCGTTTCGTTGATTTCCCACCAAACGGGCGAATGATAGGCCACCGAAAGCCGTATGCGCTTGACGGGCGCATAGGTCAGTCCGAAATTGATTTGGTGTCCGGTGGCTTCGGTGTGCAAGCGGGTATAGTAGTCCAAACTTTGGAGGGTGGATTGCTGTGTATAACCCGACTCGGTGATATGTTGGTTTTCGGTGTAATTGATACGCCAATTGCGGTAGGCAATGCCCACATTGAGCTTCTTTTGGTATTGGGCGGCAAAGAAAAAGTCCAAAGCGCCTTTTTTACCCGATGTGGTGCGTTTGACCTTATGATAGGGATTGCCGGCAAAAGTGGCGTTGGAAACATAATCGGTATTGTTGTCGTCATCCGAAAGCGGATTAATCGCATAGGCCTGATAGGCCAAAAAAGCGTGTTGGGCCGAGGAGCCGTAATTTTCGCCCAGCCAACGGTAAACACCTTCGGTGCTTTCCAAAAGCCCTACGTTCAAATCACCGGTGGGGATGCCTACGGCGTGCCAAAGGAAATAATCTTCCATATTTTTCCCTGTGCCGGATTCGCCTTCAAAACCGGGATTGTTCCAGTAATTTTTATTGACTTGGTAATTTAGGCCGAAAGCTATTTTGTTCCAATCGTTTTCGGAGGAAATATAGGGCATCACAAAGCCGAATTGATCCGAAAAAAGAATGCTGTGATAAATACCCGCATCGGTGGTTGTGGAAACCTTATTCCCGTAATTGATTTGATTAAACTTGTTATAGAAACCCGGCGAATAGGTGATACGGTTGGTCAGGAAATTAACGGCACCTGCGGGATTGTCCGCCACGGCCGAAAAATCGGCGCCCAAGCTCATCAAACTACCGCCCGTGCCCAAGTAGCGGGCCGTGCCGTGAAAGCCGGATTCATTATAGGTGAAAATATCATCGACGGATTGGGCCGTGAGCGAGGTGGTCAAAACCAATACTACGGCCATAAGAAACGAACGGAAATATTTCATATTCATTCGGTGTTTAAAAGGATTATCGAAAATTTGCGTTTTATTGAAACCTCACGGAAATTATCGGCGGGAACCGCGACCACTATGGCCACTGCCAAACGAGGAACGGTGCGACCCGCCAAAACCTGAACTGCGATGTGAGGTGCTCGACGAACGGCTGCTTCCGCTCCACGAACGGGTGCTACCCGACAAGCGGAATGAGCGTGAACTAGAATTGTAGGAACGGCTTGTATGGGAAGACGACGAACGCGTGGAATGCGTCCTGTGAGAACTTGACCGCGAAGGGTTTACGGAACGCGTAGTTCGAACATGTGCATTGCCATTACCGGAACGCGTGGTGGAAACAGGCGAACGCCGGGCATCGTAACGCCGGCTATTCATACGGGTGGAAGAACGCGTATTACGCACGGGAACACTTTGGTAATGGCTTCGTGTGCGGATGCTTCCGCTGCGGTTGCCACGCACCGGTGAGTGGCCGCTACGGGTTTGGCGAACATTGCGAGGCGTCGATTGACGCGTACTGCGCGTGTTTTGTCCGCTACCCGAACGTCCGGTTCGCAACGAACGGATATGGCCGTTACGGGTGGTACCACGCGGAGTGGTGCTATTACTACGGATGCTTCGTGTATTTCCATTGCGCGTGCCGCGAACACTGTTTCCGTTGCGCAACGAACGGATACGTCCGTTACGCGTGTCGCGCGGCGTTACATGGCTATTTCGCGGGTTGCGAACACCGGAGCCGTTACGGGTAATACGGGTATTTCCACTCATCCAATTTCCATTGCGTAACGAACGGGGGCCGTGATGCAAATCTTGCGAAAGCCGGGTCGAAGCCAAGGTGGCAATACGGCCTGTGGGCCTTCCGCCGCGCGGGCCACGGACATAAGATACGTGGTTATTGTAAACGTAGGTGTTGTAATACGTATTATTCATCACATACGGATAGCCATAAGGATAACCGTAAGGATAACCATAATAACCTGCATAGTAACCGTTGTAGTATCCGGCGTAGTAGGTATTATACGGATAGCCGTAGTAGTAGTAATTAAACGTAAACCAGCTGTCGCACCACGGATCCCAGTCATACCAGAAAGGGTCGTAGTAATAGGTGTAATAGGCCGGACCGTAGT
This sequence comes from Flavobacteriales bacterium, assembly GCA_027003085.1. Taxonomy (GTDB): domain Bacteria; phylum Bacteroidota; class Bacteroidia; order Flavobacteriales; family Flavobacteriaceae; genus JAADED01. Next base: position 5,964 of record JALWYR010000233.1, on the reverse strand, counting down.
AATAAATCACCGAAGCATAAGGCGTATAATAACGGAAATACCAATGCGGACGATACCAATACCAGTAGTTATCGTAGTGGATATACACGTGAACGTCTTGGTCGTAATCGCCCACATAGGATTGGTTCGATGAAATAAGATTCTCGGGATTGGTGGTCAGGTAATCGTTTCCGGCATTGCTGTCATCGTTGTAGTTGATGTGATATTTGTATTGGTCGTTGTTTGTGCGGGCATAGTTGTTATTATCCGCTTGCTGATTCGTTTGCTCATTGGTTTCAAAAATATATTTTCGGCCCTGGTTTTGACCGGCTTCATTGTTGGCAGGGGCTTCGTCTTGTGCAGACGCTTGGAAATCTTCGTCGGAATAATAAATACCGTCGTCGGCCGTTACGTTTTGGTAGGTGTCGCACGCACCCAGCAAAGCCGTGAAGGCCAAGAGGAACAAAAATCGCCTGAGGTAAGTAATGGTTTTCATGATGCCGGATTTTAAGGTTATAAAGATAATCATTAGTTTTGTGCTCTCATAATTGTTTTCAGCAATAATTATACCAAAATCGATTATGGCAAAGAAATTACCCAAGCGTTCGGAGGATTATTCCAAGTGGTATAATGAATTGGTCGTTCGTGCCGGATTGGCCGAAAATTCGGGTGTGCGCGGTATGATGGTTATCAAGCCCTACGGCTATGCCATTTGGGAAAATATGCAGGCACAATTGGATCGGATGTTTAAGGAAACTGGACATCAAAATGCCTATTTTCCGTTGCTTATTCCGCAATCCTATTTTGCCAAGGAAGCCAAGCATGTGGAGGGTTTTGCCAAGGAAGCGGCCGTGGTTACCCACTACCGGCTGCGCACCACCGCCGACGGCAAAGGTATCGAAGTGGACCCTACGGCCAAGCTCGAAGAACCCTTGGTCATCCGGCCCACATCCGAAACCATTATTTGGGACACCTACCGTCGTTGGATTCAATCCTACCGGGATTTGCCCGTATTGGTCAATCAATGGGCCAATGTGATGCGCTGGGAAATGCGCACGCGTTTGTTTCTGCGCACGGCCGAATTCCTGTGGCAAGAGGGTCACACGGCCCACGAAACCCGTGAAGAAGCCATTGAGGAAGCCGAACGTATGATTGACGTGTATGCCCGTTTTGCCCGCGAGTGGATGGCCATGCCGGTGATTCGCGGTGTCAAAACGCCCACCGAACGTTTTGCCGGCGCCGAGGAAACCTATACCATCGAAGCCCTGATGCAGGACGGTAAGGCCTTACAGTCGGGCACGTCGCACTTTTTGGGCCAAAACTTTGCCAAAGCCTTCGACGTAAAATATCTTTCGCGCGAAGGAAAACTGGAATATGTATGGGCCACGTCATGGGGTGTTTCCACCCGCTTGATGGGTGCGCTGGTAATGACCCATTCCGACGACAACGGCTTGGTGCTTCCGCCGCGCTTGGCGCCCATACAAACCGTAATTGTGCCCATATACAAAACCGACGAACAGCGTAAGGCCGTGGATGCCAAGGCGCGTGATATCGAGACATTGCTTCGCAACCGCGGCATCCGTGTCAAATACGACAACGACGACAAATACAAGCCCGGCTGGAAATTCAACGAATACGAACTGCGTGGCGTTCCGTTGCGCATTGCCATCGGGCCGCGCGATGTGGAAAACGAAACGGTGGAATTGGCCCGACGCGATACGTTGAGCAAAGAAATCGTGCCGGTTTCGGGCATCGACGAGCGGGTGGAAAATTTGCTCGAAACCATCCAAACCGATTTATACAAGCGGGCCGAAGACTACCGTAATGCGCATATTACCAAAGCCGACAGTTTTGATGAGTTCAAAGATATTCTGGAAACCAAAGGCGGCTTTGTGCTGGCTCATTGGGACGGAACGGCCGAAACCGAAGCACGCATCAAAGAGCTGACCAAGGCTACCATCCGTTGTATTCCCCTGGATATGGATACCCGCGAAGAAGGCAAGGACTTACTCACCGGAAAGCCCTCTGCACGAAGGGTTTTGTTTGCCAAAGCTTACTGAAACAAAAGTTACTTTATCATTTCTGTAACATTCTCCAAAAATAAAATCGTATATTTGCAGCGCTAAAATTTTGCCTATGGCACCTTATGTAAACAAAAAGGAAGTGGCCAAAGAAGCCATCAACAAAGGAATTGCCGAGCACAAACGTTGGATTGCGGTGGCAAAAGCCTTGGCCGCTGGAATTAAACCCGATGACGATTTTATCCTTTCGCCCACCGAATGTACTTTCGGTCAGTGGTTTTACAGCCACGGACGCGATTTTTCCGACTTACCCATCTATGAAGAGTTGGAAGATATACACAATGCCATCCATGATTTGTTTTTGATCTTTCTAAAAAACAAAAAAGAGCCCGCCAAGCAAGGATTTTTTCAATCCAAAAAATCGGCCGAATCCAAAAAAAACGAAAACCTTAATGCCATTATCCACAAAATGGAGGAATTGGTGGACTTGTTTGCCTCCAAGCTCGAAGAATTCGAAGACGCCAATTTGTAACGGGTTAAATGCTACATTTAGGTTGTATGCTACTCGTTCATAGGGTAGCTTCTTTTTTAGGGCGCCCGGCTGACGGCGTTCGTGGCGGCTACGCCGCACCGGCAGGCGCTTCGGAATGACGAAGCTCCTGCCGGCACTCACGCGTCAGCCGCCGGGCTGTCCGCTCAAATGTCCCTTGGGCAAGGGCGGTTTTTGTATAGCCGGCACCGGAGTCTTCTTGTCGGAGCGGCGAAGCCTCCGCTGCCGGCACAAAAAGGCGTCGCTTCAAGTATGAAATGGGGAAAAAGTTGAAGTTATTTTTGTCGGGAACAAAGCCGGCAATCCCGAAGGCATAGCCGTAGCTATGGCAAGGGTTCCAATACCGTTATCGGCAAAAAGAACAAAACTTGGTTGGATATTTTATGCTTGAAGCGACGCCTCCGCCCCGCCCTACGGGCCATAACCGCTTCCATCCCTGGCGCGGTTACTTTTTCGTCCGGTTTTTACACGAGGAGAAATTAATTCATTAAACTCAGAAAAATTTACAATAACTTGATTTTCTATTATTTGCCTGTTACAATTTGCAATCGAATAAATCAATTAGCTATCGAAAAGGATACCCCGGAATTTTGATTAACCCTATAAAACGCCATTTCAATAACCGAATCTGTAACTTACCCCATAGCCCAATCCGAATCCGAAACCCGAAACATTGGTGCGAAAAAATCCCGGTACATAGAGCAAATCGAAACCGTCAGGTTTGGAGCCACCGAGCAGGCGTTTGCCCGATAGGAATAAATCCAAATAAAAACCGTGAAAAATCTCGGCTTTGAGCGTGGCGCCCACTTCAATCCAACCGGCGTGAAGGCCGGAATAGAAGCGGTGGCCGGCCCAAACATAAGCGGGCATTTCGGGCGTAGGTGCATCATAGGCGATGCGTTGTAAATCGTAGGAAAAACCGGCATTTCCGTAGCGCAGGCCCAAGGTTATTTCGTTGTGCATATGGCCCCAATTTTCGTAAAAATTGTAAGCATAACCGATTTTGTAATAGGTTCCGGTGGTAACGAAGGTGTAGGACGGATGCACAAAAGGCATTTGTTCCTTGCCCGCAAAAAGTTCCAGAATATGGTTGCGATAGCCCAAATTAAGATAAGCGGCGTCCATATTGCCGCCATTCAGCTTGGAATAAATCTTTTTTCCCAAATCATAACCCAGCCGCAAGTGCGTTTCTTGAATCCAAGACGAAAAACCGGCGTTTCGCCCGGTCGTATCCTGCTGCGGTTGGGCAAAAGCGGATAACACCGGGAACAAGTTAATGATAAATACGTATGTGCGCCAATGTGTCATCGGTAATATCGGGTCGGGTTACGGTGATTTGCTGAATCCAATTATCGCTGTCGGTCATCAGTTGTGCTTGCAGTTGCCGGTAGGTCATCCAAAAACCGCAGGCCTTGGAAATGAAGGTGTCTTTACGCACATAAAAAAACCGGACGGTATCGGGATTTGAAGCCGGAGTGCCGGTTTTTTCAAACACATATTGTGCCGTATCACGGTCGGGAGGTAAAGGCAAAAGCAAAGAATCGGTAAGGGTTGCCGGAATAAGGTTTTCGCCTTCGTAATAAACCGCCACCGAATCCACCGCCGCGGGCCGGCCGCTAATGGCATTGTGGAAACGCACAACGGCTCCTTCCAAAGGTTTTTCCAGGCACAGATCGTCACGTTCGCAGGCCGTTGCCAATATGATAGCCGAAAGTAGTAGCCATTTACGCATCCGGGAAGGTTTTTAGTTCCAACACGGCAATATTTTCCACGTGATAGGTGTGCGGAAACATATCTACGGGCCGGACAAGGCGAATTTCGTAAAAATTTTTCATCCGGGCCAAATCCCGTGCCTGCGTGGCCGAATTACAACTTACATAAACTATCCGCTTGGGAAGGAGTTTAAGTATTTGCATCACAACCCGTTCGTGCAGGCCTTCGCGCGGCGGGTCCATAATCAGCACATCGGGTTTTCCGTGCTCCCGGATCAATTCGCCGGAAAACAAATCCTTGGCATCGCCGGCAATAAATTCCACATTGTCAATCCTGTTGAATTGTGCATTAAAACGCGCATCTTCAACGGCCTGCGGGAGGGTTTCAATGCCCACAACCTTGGCGGCCCTGCCGGCTACAAACAACGCAATACTGCCGGTTCCGCTATACAAGTCATAAACGATTTGACCCGGTTCAACGGCTGCGTACCGCTTGACCAACCGGTAAAGGTTTTCGGTCTGATAACTATTGGTTTGAAAGAAGGATTTGGGTTTGATTCGGAATTGCAATTCGCCCAAAGTTTCAAATATATACGGTTCTCCCGCCCAAAGTTCCACATCCAAATCATAAATGGTGTCGTTGGGTTTGGAATTAATTACATATAGCAATGAGGTTATTTCGGGAAAATTCTCTTTCAGAAAATTCATTACCAAGGCAATTCCTTTGTCGTCAGGGCGAAAAAAATGCACCAAAACCATAATTTGTCCGCTACGGGTGATGCGCAAGGTCAATTGACGCAGCAGGCCCTTTCGTTCGCGCGGGCTGTAAAATTCCAAATTGTTTTCCTTGGCAAAATCGCGCAAAGCATTCCGTATCCGGTTTCCGGGTTCGGCTTGGAGGGCGCAAAATTCCACATCCAGAATTTTATCCCAATGGCCGGGCACGTGAAATCCCAGTCCGCGCCGGTCGAAGTTTTCGCTGCTCCGAATTTGTCCGGCGGTCAGCCAACGGCTATCGGTAAAGGCATATTCCATTTTGTTCCGGTAGTGTTCGGTTTGCGGCGACGCCAAAATAGGCTCGTTGTGCTTCCATTCCACTCCTCCGATACGACGTAAATTGTTCAATACCTCGTTTTCCTTGACTATAAGTTGTTTGTCATAACCGATATGTTGCAACTGACATCCGCCGCATATGCCGTAATGCGGGCAAATAGGCTCGGTTCGCCAGCCGGAATATTCATGAAAGCGCAAAGGAACGGCTTCGAAATATTTTTTCCTTTTTTTAGTGATACGAACATCCACCAAATCGCCCGGTGCGGTATGCGGGACAAACACCAAGCGTCCGTCGGAGGCCTCTCCCACTCCTTTGCCTTTGCCACCTATTTCAAAAATCTTCAATCGATTGATTTCCCTAATTTTTCGTCGTCCCACAAAATGATATTTTGCTGCGAAAGTAAGAAAATTCATTATCATTTTTTCAAAATTAATAGCCTCTATCCCGGTACTCGTGTCCGTTTATTGAAAACAACTCCCTATTATTTTACGATTAATTTAAATTTTTGGCCCGGTATTTGTTTTTGCTATAAAAGACAGGGTTTAAAAAAAAGATTTAACTTTGCATAAAAATAGGTTTTTAACATGAAACTCAAACACTTACTTTCCGGTTTTGTCCTATTGATTTCACTGCGCACCGGTTTTGCGC
>JALWYR010000232.1 GCA_027003085.1 Flavobacteriales bacterium | reverse complement strand
GTCGGAATGACACCTCTCTCCTATTGTAAACATTGAAGGCGAAACCGCATTGCGGGAATGACAAAGGGAGGCAAACCGGAGCGCCCGGATTCCCGCTTTCGCGGGAATGACATATGGGGAGCGGGTTCACGATTTTGCGGGAATGACAAAAAGAATTCCCGCGGAGACCGCCGCCGAGCGAGGCGAAGGTCCGGGCGAGGCGGCAGGGCTCCGCGGGGCCAAGGCGAGACGGCGCAGGCGGCTCGCCGGCAAAAGCCGGGACGGCTGTGTCCGGCCCGGCGACAAGCAAGGAGACGCAAAGCGGCTCCGAAGCACGCGAAGGGAGACAAACGCCGGGCCGCAGGCCAGGCGTGCCGGCTCCCGGAGCTGCGAAGCGAGACCGCCAGGGCTTGCGAAGCCGCGAAACAAGACAAGGCGCGGCCTTCGCCAGGGTCAGCGGAAGCCGAAGGCTTGTGGAGCAGCGAGGGAAAACAAGCGCGGCCAATGCATTGGCCTTCGAAAGCGCCGGTTTCCCGAGCAGGCGAGAAGACCGGCGGTGCCGGAGCGTAGCGAAGGCGCCAAAGGGCTTCGTAGCCCGCGAAGCAAGACAAGGGGCGCCGGCGCCGTGCGTAAGCACGGGGCCGGCGGCGCAAAAAAAGCGGAATTTTCCGGTTGATCCGGCTTTACCTTATATTTCGGATTTAAACCTATTCGCCGGAATAATTTTTGCGCCGCCGGCAGCGGAATTTCATTCCGCCGCCGGCGCCCCGCAGGCTTGTGGAGCCCGCGTAAAAGCCCGGAGGGCTTTGGAGCGGCCCGATTAAAAACCATAGAACACCCCCGCCGAAATGGCCAATCCGCGGCCGGGATAATTCAAGTAGTGCATGGGCGCTTGGTTGAGCAGGTCGTTGCCCGTAAGGAATATTTTCCAATGTTTGTCGAGCCGATACGACAGGTTGAGCCGCGTATCCACATATTCGGGCAGTTTGACCGGTGCACTCAGGGCAAAATCAAAGCGCGGGCCCACGTAGGCCAATTCGCTCTCCCAGCCGAATTTTCCGATATCGAAACGCAATAGCCAAGCCACCGAGTAGTCGGGAATGTTGAAAGCCTTCGAAAGGGTTTCGGGCGTGTATTGGCCGTAGAGGAAACGGATTTTGGTTTCGAAAAATCCGGGATGCACATACGAGAGCAAAACCTTGAAGTAATAATCGTCCAGGTTGTCGTAAAACGGGCTGAACCGTTGCTTGCCGCCTGTGGTGTCGGAGGCCAGGAAAGGAAAATCATTGTGCCGTTCCACGCCCAGCTCCAAGGTGTAGGCCATACGCGACGACAAGGCGCCTTTGAATCCGCCCGCCACACGGTAGGCCGTGGATGTGGGCCGCAAGTCCCTGGATGTGTTCACGTAGGGCGTTTGCCGGAGTAGCCGGTCGTAGGAACGGGTTTCCAATCCGCCCGAGTAGCCGATGTAAACGGTCAGGTATTCGTCGATCATCCTGAAATCCAACGAAAGGTCGGGGTAGAACAAAACTTGGTCGTTGACGTCGGTGCGGTTTTGGTAGTAGAGTTTCAGCCCGAGTTTAAAAAGCAATTTTTCTTTTTCGAGTTGCAACGAAGGAGCGAAACCGGCTTGGAAATTGTTGTAACGAACCGTGTCGGCCCGGCCGGTAAGTTCGTCGATGTCCCAACGCGTATGCACGGCGAAGCCGCCGATGGGGAACACGTTTTCCCACCCGAGTTTGAATTGGTGTTCGCCCAGCGTGTAACCGCTCAGGAAGCGGTAACCTGCTTCGACGTTTTTGAAAACGGTGCGGTGAAAGTCCAATTGCACGGCGGGATTGATACGATGATAGCCAAAGGCCGTAGGGCTGCCTGTCAAGACCTGGAATTGTGAGGCCAGCATGTCGTAATCCAGCCGGTATTTCATGCGTAGCAGGTCGCCGTCTTTTTGGGCAAACGGATGCAAGGCCAAAGTGGATTTCATCATGGCGTCGGGGCCGTCGTAATCACGGCCGGACAGGTAGGCAAAGCGCAGTTCGCCGCCCGTTTGCCAGTCGCTGCCGGTGGTGTGCACATAACCGCCGGCCAAACGGACTTGTCCGGGCCAACCCACCGAAAAACGGGCATAGCCCGGGCGGTTTTCGGCCAGGGTGCGCGAGATGCGCGGGCGGGCCATGGCGCCCTTTTCGGCTTTGAAGGTGGAAACGGCTTCCACCGGCCGCAGTTGATAGTCCACGGGAATTTTACGAAAGTCTTCGCTTACGGTTTGAGGCGGGTTTACATTGATTTTGTCCGCATCGCGCACTTGGGGTTCGTAGGTGCGGGTAACGGTTACTTTTTGGGTTTGCACCGAGTCGGTTTGGGCAAAAAGGGCGCCCGCCCAAAGCAGGACGGCTATGAGGATGAGTTTCTTCATTTCATTGTTGGTTTTCCGGTTGCACATCACTGTTTTTTTGGCTTTGTTCGCTTCGTATGCGGTCGAGCAGTTTTTGGCTTTCGGCGGTTATGTCGGGATATTGTTTGAAGCGTTTGATCAGGTTTTCCAGTATGTAAGTTGCATTAAACACATCGCCTTTGGCATACATATTCCGGGCCATCACTATCAGGGCTTTGCCGCCCAGATGTTTGTAGGACGGATATTTTTTGGTCAGCCGGGCAACGGTTTTGTTCGAGGCATCGTATTGCCCTTTTCGATGCAGGAAAAGGGCTTTGTAGTAAAGCGCTTCGGCAGCGGTTTTACCTGTGGCTTCTTCGGCCAATTCGTTGTAGAGCTGTTCGGCGCGTGCCGTATCGCCCCGGGCCACGGCTTGGCGGGCCAAGAGGAGTTTGGCCTTTTGTTTTTGCTTGACGGTGGCCTTGGGATTTTGCAACACCTTGGCCGCATAGCCGGCCGCCGAATCCGCCTTTTGTTGCAGGTCGTAAATATACATCAGCTTGGTTTGGGCCAGGTAGCGATCGTCGTCGGTTTGGGCGTTTTGTTCCAGCAAGCGGAGCCAACCGGCGGCTTTGTCATAGCGCTTGGCCTTCAAATCGGTGGCAATCAAGTAGCGTAGCGCTTCGGACACATAGGCGTTGCTTCCTTCGCGGGCCAGCCAGGCATAATGCCGGTAGGCCTTGTCGGTTTCGCCTTGGCTTTGGTAGATTTTGGCCAAATAGGCATGGGCTTTGACGCGATAGATGCCGTCGGGGAAGCGTTTTAAGTAGGTTTCCAAGGCGGCGCGGGCGCGGGGATAATTTTTGAAGAAATATTTTTCTTCGGCCGCATCGAAAATGTCTTTTTCCAAGTTGGTGTTTTCGGCATGAAAATCTTTGACACTGCGGATAAATGCCAAATAGCCGTCGGCATCGTTTTGGTCGATATAAATGTTTTTCAGGTATTGGGCCGCTTCGTGGGCTTCGGCGGTTTGCGGATGGGAGCGAATCAAGCGTTTGAAGTAATCCTTGGCCTTTTCGGTTTGGTTGTTATTATACATGGCCAAGCCGGCTTTGAGCAAGGCCACGGCGGCGTAAGGACTTTGGGGATATTCGCTCAGTAGCCGGTCGAAGGCCGCACGGGCCTTTTCGGGTTGATGCGTGTTCAGGTAGGTGGAGCCCAATTGATACAGCGCATCGTCGCGCAGGGGCGATTTCGGAAATTTTTCCAAAAACTTGTTCAGTTCTTCGATTTTGCGATTGTCGCGTGCCACAAATCCATAGCTTACGGCCTTTTGGTAAAAGGCATAATCGGCATCGGCGCCGCGGCGCTTGATGGCTTGGTTGTAGGCTTCCATGGCGGGCCAATATTTTTTGGCGGCAAAATAACTGTCGCCCAAACGCAGGTAGGCGTCTTTGAGGAGCCGGTCGTCGGTAGCACGGCGAACAAAGCGTCCGAAATAAGCCGCGGCTTTGTCGTAGTTTTTCAGTTTGAAATAAACGTAACCCAGGTTGTAGGGCAGCAATTTGGCTTCGAACGAACCCGGGTCGTTGTTGTCCACTTCAAATTGGCGGTAGGCCAATAAGGCATCTTGGAGCCGGCCCAGCCGGAAAAGCGTTTCGGCTTTCCAAAACAGGGCTTTGTTGCGGTAGCTGAGGTCTTTGCCGTGGCGCAAACTTTCGTCGAACATGCGCAGGGCTTCTTCGTATTGGCCGTCGTTGAACAGTTCCAATCCGCGGTAAAAAGTGGCTTTTTGGTATTCGGGCCGGGCAGTCATGCCGGCACGTCGCATGGCCGTTATGGCGTTGTCGAAGCGGTGGGAGCTCAGGTAGGAATTGAGCAGGAGTTCGTCCAGTTCTTTGATGCGCGGCGAAGCGGGATATTTTTCCTTGTAGCGTGCCACGGCATCGCCGATGGGTTCGTAGGGGTTGCCTATTTCGTAGCCCAGTTTGATGTATTGATACAGGGCATCTTCCTGTAAATCTTTGTCAAAGGGCATTTCCGACACTTTTTTCAGTGCGTTGAGGGCTTTGGCTTTTTCGTCGTTTTTCAGGTAGCATTTGGCCAGGTGGTAGTAGGCGTTTTGGGCCAAGGGGCTTTCGCTGCCGATGATTTTGTTAAAGTATTCCACGGCCCGGTCGCAACGGCCGGCTTGAAAGTAAGCATAACCCAGTTCGTAAAGGTCTTTGTTGGACAAACGTCCTTTTTGGCCCTTGTAGGCCTTCAAGTAGGGAATGGCCTTGTCGTATTGATGGAGGTTAAAATAGGACGAACCGATGATTTTGGCAAGTTGATTCCGTTGTTTGCCGCGGCTGTGGTCGTAGATTTTAAGCGCCTCGTCGATGGCTTTTTGGAATTGGCCGGTGCGGTAATACATATCGGCGTTGTAGTAGGGAATATTGCGGCCGTATTGCTTGTCGCCGCTCACTTGACGGAAGTAGCGGCTTGCTTCGGCCGGATTGTTTTTCAGGTAGGCGATATAGCCCAGGTAATATTTGGCCTGATTGCCGTATTGGGGGTCGTCTTCCAGTTTTTTGAAGTAGCGCTTGGCTTTTTTCAGGTCGTTGTCTTTCAGGGCGATGTAGGCCAGGTAAAAATCCACCCGCCGGCGTTCGGGCTTGCTCAGGTCATACACGGCCATATTGTCGATAATTTCGCGCACACTTCGCAATTGGCCTTGGGCAAAATAGGTATCGGCGGCGCGGAGCATGAGTTTTTGACGGTAGGGCGACGAAGGATAGCGCACCAAATAGTTTTCGATGGCGACCGTGGGGTCGGCATCGTTTTCCAGCCGGATGACCGTCAGGTAATAATCGATGTCGGGAAGCAAGGACGCATTGGCCGGATTGCTACGGAGTTTTTCGAAGCGCTCGCGTGCCAGCGGCCGGTTTCCGCTTTCGAATAGTTCCACGGCCCGGACATAACCGGTATGGTCGGGAAGTTGTTGTGCTTGCAAAGGGTTGAGCCACCAGGCCATAAGCAGAAAGGTAAGCCCTAAAAATTTGGTTTTCATAAAACGCCGGATTTGTGTCAAAGATAACGAACTTGGGGCAAAAGTATTGCAAGGGACGATTTTATTTTTGCGCGATAATGCCGAAACACAAGCGAACGTGAAAGGAGGTAACACCGTGCGAATTTGTTTAGGCGTGCATCCAAAATGCCGAAAGTTCGGCGGGAGTCTTTTTCGCCCGGATAAAAACGGGCCCTGTGTATAATAATGTTCCAAAAAGTAAGCTAATGATCCGGCCCATGCCTTTCAGAAATATCCTGCCTTGCCGGTGGAAAATTCCGCCTTTGATGTTTTTTTATTACAAAACGGGGATTTTGCTTGCTCCACTATGCGCCAAAAAGTAAAAAAGCGGAATATGCCCCTAGTAATACAAAGCATATAAACGTTCAAGCTCGGCACCCAGCGCTTGGACATTGACGTGTCGTGCATGACGGATGGCTTCACGTCCGTCAAAATAAACCAAAACCGACGGAATAACAAAAATGTTGAAGTGCCCGCGGGCTTCGGGAATCATTTGGACGTTAATTTCCAAAAATTGCATTCGGTCGAAATGTTCATTAAGCATTTTTTGCAATTTGGGCGAAAGGGCGTCCCCCACATTACATGAGTCGTCCGAAAAAAAGACCAATACGGCCTCGTTATCTTGTAAAAATTTGCGTGCATCCTCCAAGGATCGGGCAAAATGATACTGCATCGGGCTAACTTTTTTAACGTAGGCAAAGATATGAAAAACGCCCGAATCTTCCGTTAAGGAAAATAGCGGAATGCAAAAAAACGATTCATAAAAAAGTTTGGCAAGCTATTCCTTACCCGAATAGCGTTCAACATCTTCGTCCGTAATGGTATCCCCACCCAAAATCAAAAGACGTTCCACAATATTCCGTAATTCACGAACATTCCCCGACCAGGTGTAGGATTGCAATTTTTTGATGGCTTGGGGCGAAAACTTTTTGGGTTTCATGTTTTGGTCGGCCGTAATTTGTTTGACAAAATGTTCGACCAACAACGGAATATCATCCTTACGTTCGTCCAAAGCGGGCACCTTTATTTCTATTACCGCCAAGCGGTGGAACAGATCTTCGCGAAAGCGTCCTTGGCGAATTTCTTCGCGCAAATCCTTGTTGGTGGCGGCAATTACGCGCACATCCACGCGTATATCCTTGTCACTTCCCACGCGTGAGATTTTGTTCTCCTGCAAAGCACGCAGCACTTTGGCTTGTGCAGCCAAACTCAAATCGCCCACTTCGTCAAGGAATAGCGTGCCGCCGTTGGCCTGTTCGAATTTTCCTTTCTTGTCTTTATGTGCGCCCGTAAACGAACCTTTCATGTGCCCGAAAAGCTCGCTTTCGATTAATTCGGAAGGAATGGCCGCACAGTTTACTTCCACCATGGGGCCGCGAGAACGATTACTTTTTTCGTGCAACTGATGGGCAACCAATTCTTTACCCGTTCCGTTGGGACCGGTAATCAAAACGCGCGCCTCGGTGGGCGCCACCTTTTCGATCATCTCCTTGACCTTACGGATGGCATCGGACTCACCGATAATGGTATATTTTTTACTTACCCGTTTTTTGAGTTTAACGTTTTCCTTAACCAAATGTCCCATGGTTTGCGCATTACGCAAAGTGGTGAGCAATCTGTTAAGGTCCGGTGGTTTTTGAATATAATCATAGGCCCCCAAACGCATGCTTTGGACGGCGGTTTCCAGGTCGCCATGGCCCGAAATCATTACAAACGGAAGCTCGGGATTGATTTTTTTGGCTTCCTGCAACACTTCCACCCCGTCTTTGCGGGGCATTTTGATGTCGCAAAGCACCACATCGTAGTCGCCCGATTTAATTTTACCTATTCCTTCCACGCCGTCCACAGCTTCGTCCACCTCATAGCCTTCGCGGCCGAGGATTTTTTTTAACACGCGCCGGATGGCTTCTTCGTCTTCAATAATCAGTATTTTGGCCATAGGAAATTTTAATTTCGAACAATATTAGGAAAAAATATCGTGTATTTTCTCAAAAAAACTTTTTCGTTTATTTTTCTTTACCTGAAAATGCTCGTGATTCAGTTTGCTACGAAAATATTTTTTATCCTCTTCGGTTAATTTATGCGGCATATGCACTTTTATGTGAACAAACATATCGCCGTATTGGTTGGTGTTCAAAGCGGGAATGCCTTTACCGCGAATACGGAGAATTTTTCCGGGCGATACGGGGCCTTCCAGGTTTAGTTTGATTTTTCCATGGGGTGTTTTCAATGTTTTGGTTGTTCCCAAAACGGCTTCGGGCAAGCTCAGGTCGAGAATGGTATGCAGATCGTGGCCGTCGATACGGTATTCTTCGGGAATTTTTTCGTTGAAAACCACATACAAATCGCCCGGAATACCATTAGCCGAAGGGGCCTCATGCCCTTTTTGAGCCACTTTGAGTTGGACACCCTCACGCACTCCTTTGGGTATTTTGATACTAACCACTTCCTCGGTCCATACCAGGCCGTCCTCGTCGGCACCTTTTCCGCGGCTCTGCAAAATTTGACCGGTACCGCCACAATGGCGGCAAGTGGTTGTGGTTTGTGCCGGACCGAAAATGGTGTGCGTTATGCGTGTTGTCTGACCGCGTCCATTACATGCAGGACAAGTTTGGTAATAACTGTCCCGGGCACGCACTTTACGACGAACCTTGATTTTGCGTTCACCGCCAAGCACCATTTCTTCCAAACCGATATTGAGGCGCACGCGCAAATCGCGGCCCTTGGCCATGCGCGAACCCGGTTGTTCGCCATAGCCATACCCTCCTACATCGCCGCCAAAAAAATCCCGGAAAATATCACCGAAATGACGGAAAATATCCTCCACATCGGTATAATGATGTGCTCCGCCACCGGCAAAAGCGGCATCGCCGAACCGGTCGTAACGGGCTCTTTTTTCGGGGTCGCCGAGAATTTCATAGGCCTCGGCGGCTTCTTTGAATTTTTCTTCGGCTTCCTTATCCCCGGGATTTCGATCGGGGTGATATTTTATGGCCAAACGGCGGTAGGCCTTTTTGATTTCTTCCTGTGTGGCGCTTCGCTGAACGCCCAAAATGGCATAATAATCTTTGCCCATAGGATGTGTGATTTATAGCAATATCCGGAACCCCATTCCCAGTTTGAAAGCCTTACTGCACCGTTACCACTTTCGGATACCGGATGATTTTGTCGCCCAACTTATATCCTTTTTCGATAATGTCATGGATTTTGCCTTTCATTTTGTCATCACCGGGAATTTGGGCCACCGCTTCGTGCAAATCGGGATTAAAATCATCGCCTTTTTGCACCGGAATTTCCTGTAAACCTTGGTCGCGCAGGGTTTTCATCAGTTTGTCGTAGATCAATTGGACCCCTTTGGCCCATTCGTTTTCGCCGGCTTTTTTCATTTCGACCAACGCCCGTTCAAAATCATCCAACACCGGCAGGAGGGCTTTGATTACTTCTTCGGAAGCCGTTTCGATAAGCTCACGTTTTTCACGCTTGGTGCGGTTTTGGAAATTAATAAATTCGGCATAAAGCCGGACGTATTTATCTTTTTCGCCGGCCAATTCATTTTCCAACTCTTTTATGCGTTCTTCGGGTGCGGGAACTTGTTCGTTTTCCTTTTCTTTACCACCCGATTTATGTTGATTCGACTTTTCGACTTGCGATTTTTGTTTATCCGTTGCTTTTTGTTTATCCTTTTTCATAATCTTCCACTTTTATAAAATATCCTGCAAATTTACTGCCATTTTTAGGAACTGACAAGGTGGCAGAATTCTATCTACGATTTCGCCAAAAATAGCACACTTTCCGGATTCATGCTAAAAACTTTTCCGGGTAACATTCCGGGAAGAATTCTTCTTCGTCGCGGCTGCCGTCGGAGCGCAGCGAAGGCACCAAAGGGCTTCGAAGCCCGCGAAGGGAGACGCCGTAGGTGGCTCCCGGAGCCGCCGAGGAAACCGAAGGGTTCCGAGGCCCGCGAAGCAAGACCCAGGGCGAAGCGAAGCGTAGCCGGAAGGGCTTGCGGAGCCACGGAGGCAGACCGCAGGGCTGCCGAAGTCCGAGGGGAGACAAAGGCTGAGCCACAGGCGAAGCATGCAGGCTCCCCGAGGAGCGGAGCGAGACCGCCGGGGCTCGCGAAGCCGCGTAACAAGACAAGACGCGGCCCTTGGCGCCGGCCCGGGGAAGACGCAGGCTTGTGGAGCGATTCATAAAGCAAAATATCAATACAAGCTCCACTTTAACATTTAAAAAAATCCCGTATTACCGATGCAAATAATCAACTACTCCCCTCCTCCACTTTCCGTATTTTGACTAAATTTGAAAAAAAATCTGCGGGATGAGTTTGGTTGGTCCTTACGACTTGGCACGTGCATTGGGCATTCGCAAACAAAATGTTCTTTCCTACCTGCTGGGAGCCGGTTTGATGTATGTCCTCCGGCTCGACAAACTCAACCGGTTCTACGAACGTAACAAACACTTGCATGGCAAGGAATTCCTGGACAAAATCCTGGACGAAATAGGCGCAAAGCTCGAAATAGCCCCCGAAGACCTTCGCCGCATCCCCCGCGAAGGGGCCTTTATCACCGTGTCCAACCACCCGCTGGGCGGCCTCGACGGCATGCTCCTGATTAAACTGATTCTGGAAAAACGCCCCGACTACAAGGTGCTGACCAATTTTCTGCTGGACAAAATCGAACCCCTGCGTGATTACTTCCTGCCCGTCAATCCCTTCGAAGACCGCAAGGAATCCAAATCCAGCTATCCCGGCCTGCGCGGCGCAATGCAATACTTGCGTCAAGGCCATGCCATAGGTATTTTTCCGGCCGGCGAGGTTTCCACCTTCCGCGAAGGAAACATCTATATTGACAAGGATTGGGACGAAGCGGCCCTCAAACTTATCTACAAGGCCGGGGTGCCCGTGATTCCCATCTATTTCCACGCCCGCAACAGCCGGGTGTTCTACTGGCTTTCCAAGCTGGGCCCCGTGTTTCGCACCGCCCGCTTGCCCTCCGAGCTTTTCAACAAAAAACGCTCCAAAATATACGTGCGCATCGGCCACCCGATAAAACCGGCCGAAATCCGCAACTTCCCCGACCACAAATCCTTTGGCGAATTTTTACGCCGTAAAACCTACCTCTTGGCCAAACCCTTCGAAAAAACACCGGCCAAACCGGCGGGCTTTTCGCTGAAAAAACTTTTTTCGGGCCGCGACAAAAAAATCATCGACCCCGTGCCGGTGGAAAAAATCCTTCCCGAAATCCAAGCCCTGCGCAGTGCCGGCAAGCAACTGCTCCAACGCAACCATTATCAGGTTTATTTGGCCGATAGCAAGGACATTCCCCATATTTTGCGCGAAATAAGCCGCCTGCGCGAAATCACTTTCCGCCGCATCGGCGAAGGCACGGGCAAGCGTTTCGATTTGGACAGCTACGACCGCCACTACAAGCACCTGTTCCTTTGGGACGATCAGGCCCGGAAAATCGTAGGCGCCTACCGCATTGGCATCGGACGCGAGATATACGAAAAATACGGCATCAAGGGTTTCTATATTCCTTCGCTTTTCCGCTTTGAGCCCGAAGCCGAATACATCCTCAAAAACGGACTCGAACTGGGCCGTGCCTTTGTTGTTCCCGAATACCAGCAAAAACCCTATCCGCTCTTTTTGCTCTGGCAGGGCATCCTGCACACCATCCTGCGCTATCCGCAGCACAAATACCTGGTGGGCGGCGTGAGCATCAGCGACAAATTCTCCGATTTTTCGAAGGCCCTGATGATCGAGTTTATGAAATCCCACTACTACGACCCTTTCCTGGCCAACTACATCCACCCGCGTAAGGAGTTCAAAGTCAAGCTCAAAGACGCCGACAAGGATTTTATTTTCGAAGCCGCCCAGAGCGACCTCAACAAGCTGGACAAAATCATCGACGAACTGGAACCCAACTACCTGCGTATGCCCGTGCTCATCAAGCAATACATCCGTCAAAACGCCAAAATCATCAGCTTCAATGTGGATCCCGACTTCAACAACAGTGTGGATGCCCTGATGTATATCCGCATTCTGGACATTCCCGAAAAAACGCTCAAACCCATCCTCGACGAATACGAACAGAAATTGCGCGAACAAAACGGCGATTAATTTTTTATTTGGGCGCCCGGGCGCCGG
>JALWYR010000231.1 GCA_027003085.1 Flavobacteriales bacterium | reverse complement strand
AGCTGGACGTATATGATTATTCGTTCCAAGTTGGTCATGCTGACGGTGATATTGACGGCGATGGTTTTACGGATCCCGACGGCGGACGCATTCGTACGGATTACCGTAGCGGCTCGGCCATCCTGTTTCTGGAAGAACACGATGAACCTTTCCTGCTCAAAGCCCGCCAAACCGACAATCAAGACCTGCGCGACCTTACACTGAGCATGTTCGACGGAAAATTGGGTATCAACCTTCCGTTGCCGCAATTTGATTTGGATGTATTCAAATTCTCCTTCAACGTGGGCCATAATAACGGCGATGTCAATGGCGACGGATTCATGGATTCCGAAACAGGGAAAATGTATACCTATTTCGACAACGATGTTCCTTACCTTGTTTTGGAAGATTATGATGACCCTGTTATTATCCTGGGCCGCCAAACGCAATATCAGGATAACCGCGATTTGATGCTGAGTATGTATCGTGGAAATTTTGGTGTGGGAATTCAACTTCCCGAAGTAAAATTGGAAGTGGATGGCGCCATCCGTTTACACCAAAGTGCCGCACCGGCCAGCCCCCAGCCCGGCCAAATCTATTACGATGGAACCCATTTTTACGGCTACACCGGCGGCGCGTGGAAACAATTGGATAACTAACCGGTATCCCTTAGAAAAATCTTCTTAAATTCTCTTTGCGGCGTTCGTACTTAATATCACTGAGTACGGACGCTTTTATTCCTATATAAAAATACCACGAAGTGTAAGGTGGCAATGGCCGCCAAGTAAAAGTCATATACCAACTTTTCAGGTCACGGCGGAAATTGAGTACCGTATAAGCCAATTTTTTGTTTGTAATATCATAACCCGAATTCACACCCACCCGCCATCCGGGCGACAATTCCACATGGCCGTTGAAATTAATCGTATGCGGCGATATGGTTTTGAAATACGGACTTGTAGGGTGATAGATTTTGTTTTGATAATTAAACGAATAGGAAATATTCAACGTCCATTTCACGGGACTCACATAGGCCCTCTGCGATTCGTCCGTTCCCGACTTTTTCTTTGTTCCCGAACCGATTAACGACACAGCGGAAGTTTTTTCCTTTCGCCCGAACCATTTTTTCAGTTTATCGTTACTCAGCATAAACCCCGTGCTCAACCGGAAACTGCGCAAATGAACAAGGCCTTGTCCGGCCGCAAAAGCATACTGCGCGGTATTTTGGCCGGTAGTATCCACCGCATAAGGATCCAAATTTCCGGTCAAGCGCAGATTAAGTCCCTTAACGGGCATGATATTTCCACTCAGGTTAATATAACCCAATTTCATGGAATCGGCATTGAAGTTGTACTGCGTGGAAAGATTAAGGTTTTTCAAAACGCTTACTTTTTTGTCTTTGCCGTCTTTGCCCCGAACCTTGGCTTCAAAAGTGTTGCCCAGGGAAATGTTGAGCAAACTTTGCGGCGAAAAACTCGGCCGTCCATACATTCCGCCGTCAAACAAAGTATATTCGCGCCAATCGTCCGGGTCGGACGAGCCTTGATAATATTTTTTATATTGTTCCAGCCCGGGCCGGTAGCTAAAATTCAACGAAGGCGAAATAATATGCCGTATCGCTTTAATTTTTCCTTGCTTGCTCAGCCGGAAAATCCCGTAGATCACCGTACTTAAACTTGTGTTTAATGTCCAATCCACAAACTGAACGGGCTTGTAAATCAAAGTGTCCTGCACGCTTCCGGCTGCGGCATCCCAATACTTTTCGGTATGTTGACCATACCAAACATGCCGCAACGAAGCCGTTTGCGTGATATTAAAGTAGCGGAACAACTTGAAATTGGTGCTCAACGGCACCGACTGACGGAAACCCCGTAGGGCATGTTCCCACGTGCTTCGCTTAAACATCAACGTATCCAGGGTTTCCACCTGGTTTCGCCCGTCGAAGGTATAATCGAAATTGATGCGCTGAAAGGCGTTTTTCTTGATGCCCGATTTGGAAGCAAACGGATAAATCCGGTCGAGCTTGGCATACAATTGCGGCAAAGTAATCACCACACGGTTGGTATTCACGTTTTGACTATGACTTCCGGTCAAGCTCATTTGCAAAGGTATCCGCCGGAAACGTTTTGATAAAACCACCGACGATTGCATGGTGTTGTCCAACACATGCGACAGGTTTTGCTGATTGGTGGAATAGCGGAAATACTTGCTGCTACCTATGTTTACGTTAGCCGAAAAATTGAACGAGGGGTTACTCTTGGGATCTTTGCGGTGCGACCAACCCAGGTTCCAAATATTGCTCCGGCTGTACTGCGGCGAGCCGTATTCGCCCGTAATGCGTTTCTCGTAGCGGAAAAGCACATTACCCCCGAATTGATAGCGTTTTTTGTAGTTGCTCCGCCATTGGAGTCCGAAACTCCCATTGGTGTAAACATCGGCCAAAAGGGCCATGTCGGCATATTTACTGAGCACCAAATAAAAGCCCGTGTTTTGCAAGAAAAAACCCCTTTGGTCTTCGCCGTAATTGGGCAAAATAAAACCCGAAGTCCGTTTACCGACCAAAGGAAAATATCCGAAAGGCAATACCAAAGGTGTGGGCACTTCTTCGATATACATCTGGCTGGTGCCCACCACGATTTTTTTACCCGGAACGATTTTTCCTTTATGGGCCAGGATATAATATTCCGGGTTTCTGATATCCTCGGCCGTGGTGATTTTCAGGTCTTTAAAGAAATTTACACTATCGTTCACCTTTTTTGTAACCTTGCTAATCAATTGTATTTCGCCTTCCTGCGTGTAGGTATTCCACACAAGGGCCTTTTTGGTTTCGAAATTAAAACGAATGGAATCGTTTTCGGTGCGCGTTCCGCCTTGCGTAAAAACAGGTCTTTGGCCGAGTTTGCCTGTTGAATCGGGAATACGGCCGGCATAGACTTCTTTTTTTTCGTAGTCCACCACAATAATACCCGCTTTGAGTTCGATGTCGTCATATTTGATATGCGCCTTATCGTAAAGGGTCAAACGTTTGTTGATGCGGTCAATCAATTGATATTGTTCGGCTTCCTTAAACAAGGGCTTTTCCAATCCACCGGTTCCGGTTCGAGAGGTGCCGGCCGGACGAATACTATCGGCCACGGGAGCTTTTGTGCCCGAATTTCTTACGGAATCGTCCGGCTGCTGCAAACTGCCGGTTTTTTGGAAGCGGTTCCGGCCCGTTCCTTCAATTTGTGCAAGGCCCTGTTGCCAGGATACCAACAGGAACAGCAGTGTAATCCAAAAAACGATATGCTGTGAACGATTCAAGAATGCCATATTTAAACCCTTCAAAAATAGGCAAAATATGCCGAATGTTTTTTGTTCGCTCCACAAGCCTTCGGGGCGCCGGCGGCGGAATGAACATTCCGCTGCCGGCGGCGCAAAAAATTAGTTGGCCGGTGCTTCGATGCGGGGTTTGACGATTGTTTTACGGCACGGCTGCTAAAATCAGATGTTTTTTGCGCCGCCCGGCCCGCGCCTTCGGCGCGGCGCCGGCGCCCCTTGTCTTGCTGCGCGGGCTACGAAG
>JALWYR010000230.1 GCA_027003085.1 Flavobacteriales bacterium | reverse complement strand
ATTAAATCCGCGCCAGGGATGGAAGCGGTTATGCGCCGGCGGCCCGCCGTAGGCCTGCCGTGGCGGCGGGGCGACCAGTGGGGAGCCACGCCCGCCACGTTTGCAGGGCAAGAGCGGGCCGCCGGCGCATTTGAGCGGACAGCCCGGCCCCGCCTCGTGAACGCCGACGGGTGCGAAAGCGCTCCGCCGCTTGAAGCAACCGCCGATTGCGTGAACGAGTGCGGGGAGGCGCCCAAATAAAAAAAACTCATTCCGCCACGCATAACAAACCACACATTAATTCGTATCTTTACCACGGAAAAAACGGATATGCCCTCGCGTGTGCACCGCATATTGACCCTGCCCTTGATTTGGCTGGTTCGCTTTTACCAGGCGGCCATTTCGCCCTATTTGGGAAGTTCGTGCCGCTATACGCCCACCTGCTCGCAATACACCATCGAAGCGCTGCAAATGCACGGACTTTTTGTGGGCGGTTGGTTGGCCATCAGGCGCATTGCATCCTGCCATCCGTTGGGCGGCCACGGTTATGACCCCGTGCCTACGAAGGAAGAACTCGAAAGGCGCATTCCGTTCCGCAAGATTAACCCGAAAAAATACAAAAGAAAATGATTTTCAACGCCATACATTGGGATCCCGACATCGGTATCCACTTGGGTTCCTTTACCATCCGTTATTACAGTTTGATGTATGTGCTGGGCTTTCTGGTGGGCTACTATGTGGTGCGGGCGGTGTTCCGGCGCGAAAAAGAAAACGAAGAATTGCTCGACCCGCTGCTGATTTATATAGCCCTGGGCGTGATTTTGGGCGCCCGCTTGGGGCACGTGTTTTTCTACGACTGGCCCTATTTTAGCAAGCATCCGTTGGAAATTCTGCTGCCTTTCCGCTTCAAGCCGGAATTCGAATTTACCGGCTTCCAGGGTTTGGCAAGCCATGGAGCCACCATTGGTATTGCCCTGGCGGCTTGGCTTTTTTACCGTAAGTATAAAACCAAAATCCGGCATCATGATTTTCTGTGGTGGGTGGACCGGCTTACCTTGGCCATCCCGTTCGGCGGGGCCATGATTCGCATAGGTAACTTGCTCAATTCGGAAATTGTGGGCAAGCCCACCCATAGCAATTACGGCTTTATTTTCGTGCAATTGGGCGAAAATTTCCCGCGCCACCCGACCCAACTCTATGAAGCCGGAAGTTATCTCTTGCTGTTTTTCTTGATGCTCTGGATTTATTGGAAAACCCGCATCCCGCAGTTTCGCGGAATGATGTTCGGCATATTTTTCACATTGCTTTGGGTAATCCGCTTTGTGATTGAATTTTGGAAAGAACCGCAGGATGCAGCCGATGCGCAAGTGTTGCTGCACACGGGATTGGACAAAGGCCAATGGTTGAGTGTACCTTTTATCCTTATCGGGTTATTTTTTATTTGGTATGGAAAAAAACATCGATACAATGAAGCACATTAGTTTGTTTTTTTTGTTGATAAGCATGTTAGGTGCTTGGGCGTGTGGAAACGAAGCCGAAAAGGCCAAAAATTTGGACCGTGAAATCACTTTCAATATCGATAGCAAAGGTGCTTTTTACCGGAGCGACAGTTTGCTGGGCACGTTCGACATCGAAACCGCCGACACCGAATACAAACGCACCACCGGCTTGATGTATCGCAAAAAAATGAAGGATAATCAGGCCATGTTGTTCGTTTTCGGCGAAGAAGCGCCACGTTGGTTTTGGATGCACAATACCTATATTCCGCTGGACATCATATATTTGGACAAAAACCGGAAAATCGTTTCAGTGCAAAAAAATGCCCAACCATTGAACGACACCGGTTTGCCTTCCAATAAACCCGCACAATATGTTTTGGAAGTCAAAGCGGGTATTTACGACAGGTTGGGTCTTCAACCCGGCGACAGTTTGGCCGTTAGCAAAATCAAGTGATGACGCAAATCCTCACGGGAACACAACGGCCCGAAGGGCCGGTAGCCGTTACGGTGGGCTCCTTCGACGGCGTACATGCCGGCCACCGGTTTTTGTTTGACCTGCTCAAAACCGAAGCCCGGGAGCGTGGGTTGGAAAGTTTGGTTTTCACCTTCGATTCGCATCCGCTGCAAGTCATAGGTCCGGAACAAGCACCGCCACTGCTGACCACACGAACGGAAAAGGAATTTTTGTTGAAGCAAACGGCAGTGGACTATGTTTATTTCCAAACTTTCGACAAGGCCTTTGCCGCATTGACAGGCAAGGATTTCTTGCAATGGCTTTCAAAGGAATTCGGTATGAAATTCCTGCTCTTGGGCCACGACCACCGCTTCGGTTCCGACAGGATGAGCAGCCGGGACGAAATAAGAGCGCTCGGGCAAAAACTTGGCTTCAATCTCGGAACGGCAGGCGTTATGGAAATCGACGGCCAAGCGGTGAATTCCACGCGTATTCGCCGGCTTTTGTCCGAAGGACAAATCCGGGCGGCCAACCGGCTGTTGGGCTACAACTATTTGCTTTCGGGAACCGTGGTTCACGGCAGTCGTTTCGGGCGGCGCATCGGTTATCCCACGGCCAATATCCGGCCGGAAGATGCTGCAAAACTTATTCCACCCGACGGTGTGTATGCCGTCCGGTCGCTCATCGAAGGGCGTTGGACGGCCGGCGTGATGAACATTGGCACTCGACCCACAGTGGATGGACGGCAACATCAAATCGAAATACATTTCCCTGACTACCAAGGCGACCTTTACGATAGGTTTTTGTTTACGCAGGTAGTGGATTTTATCCGGCCGGAACAAAAATTCGACGGCCCGGAAGCCCTGGCACTGCAAATAAAAAAAGACATTACACGGATGCGGGAAATATTAGGAGTAAAGTAGTTTATTTACTGTTTTCTCAACCACCCCAAAACACTGTCATCGTCCACATACCATTTTCCGTTGCGGCGATAAATACGAAAACGCTCGCGCGTCCTGTATCCCATGTTTTGTTGGACTACTTCCAAGCGATCGGATTCCACCTTGGAAACAATGGCCACATGGCCATAGCGCCCGAAATCGAAAACCAAGATGTCATTAACTTGTGGTTTGGACTTGCTTCCATTGGTAAATTGCAACAGGTTTCTGCGCTTGTTCAAGCCGCCATCGGGCACACGCCTGTCGAAAAAATCGCGGGCATGCCCCCAGCCGTCCGGCATACGGTGATGGAGATAATCATGGTAATAGCGCTTGACAAACTCCACACATTGCCATTTGAGACCGTAATTGTAGCCATCGGACGCCAAATGCCTGCGCTTTCCGGTGATGTTGGAGTTCCTGTATACCGGGATACCATTGAACCGGTCAATGATAACGCCTTTGGCGTCTTTTTCAAAGATGATACCGGATGCGTTACCGGTACATGAAAGTAAAGAAACCGAAATGAAGATCATAAAAAACCCTATGGTTTTCATTTGTGGAAATTTTATGTGCATGAATACAAAATTTTTCCATAAAAGTCAAATTTGAACAAGCACGATTCTTTCCCTAAATTGCATCGGGAAAAAAGTCGCCATGAAACCCTTCCGCGTCATTTCACCTTTCCGGCCCACCGGCGACCAGCCGGTGGCCATTCGTCAATTGGCCGAAGGCATACGTAACGGCCTGCGCTATCAAACGCTGATGGGCGTTACCGGTTCGGGGAAAACCTTTACCATGGCCAAGGTCATTGAAGCCGTACAACGGCCTACGTTGGTATTGGCACACAACAAAACCTTGGCCGCTCAACTCTACGAGGAGTTCAAACGTTTTTTCCCGCACAATGCCGTGGAATATTTCGTTTCGTACTACGATTACTACCAACCCGAGGCCTACCTGCCCGTTACCGACACCTATATCGAAAAAGATTTGTCCATCAACGAAGAAATCGAGCGCTTCCGGCTAAGCACCACGTCCACCCTGCTTTCGGGACGCAGGGATGTGATTGTGGTGGCTTCGGTTTCTTGTATTTACGGCATCGGCAATCCGGCGGAATTCAAAAAAAATACCGTGGAAATAACGGCCAAAACTTCCCGTAACCAACTACTAAGCGGGCTTGTCCAGGCCCTGTATTTCCGGTCGGAAATTCCCAAGGCGGGCACTTTCATTGTTAAGGGCGATACCATTACTGTTTATACGCCCTATGCCAACCAATTTTACCGGTTTTCGTTTTGGGGAAACGATTTGGATAGCATCGAAATTTATGATGTGGAAACGAATAAATTGTTGGATCGTCCCGACCGCTTGCTGATTTATCCGGCCAATGTGTTCGTTACCTCGCGCAACCGCATCGAAGAAGCCGTGGTGGAAATCCGCCGCGACCTGGAAAAACAGGTGGAATATTTTACCAAGCAAGGCAAAACCCTGGAAGCCACGCGCATACGCGAACGCACGGAATACGACCTGGAAATGTTGCAGGAATTGGGTTATTGCCCTGGCATTGAAAACTATTCGCGCTACCTGGACGGACGGCCACCGGGTTCGCGCCCGTTTTGTCTGCTGGATTATTTTCCTGACGATTACCTGATGTTTATCGACGAAAGTCATGTAACCGTTCCGCAAGTGCGTGCCATGTACGGCGGCGACCGCTCGCGTAAACTCAACTTGGTGGAATACGGTTTCCGGCTTCCGGCGGCCCTGGACAACCGGCCGCTCACCTTCGACGAGTTCGAAAGTATGCAAAACCAAGTGGTGTTTGTCAGTGCCACACCGGCCGAATACGAATTGGCCAAATCCGGGGGCGTGGTGGTAGAACAAATCGTACGGCCAACGGGACTTTTGGATCCCGAAATCGAAGTGCGGCCTACGCAAAATCAAATCGACGACCTGCTGGAAGAAATACGCCAAAGGGTGGAGAAAGACGAGCGCGTGCTGGTAACCACACTCACCAAACGCATGGCCGAGGAACTGACCAAATACCTGGAAAAAATTGACGTGCGGGCGCGTTATATCCATTCGGATGTGGATACGCTGGAACGGGTGGAAATCATGAACGATTTGCGTCGTGGACTTTTCGACGTGTTGGTGGGTGTAAACCTGCTACGCGAAGGATTGGACTTGCCCGAAGTGTCGTTGGTGGCCATTTTGGATGCCGACAAGGAGGGTTTTTTGCGTTCGCACCGCTCACTGATTCAAACCATCGGCCGGGCGGCCCGGCATGTGCACGGCAAGGCCATTATGTATGCCGACAAAATCACCCGCAGTATGCAAGCCACCATTGACGAAACCAACCGCCGCCGGCTCAAACAAATGGAATACAACCGCCGGCACGGCATCACGCCCACGGCCATCAGCAAAGACATAGGAACGGCTTTCGGCGAACCGGCCCCCCAAGCAAAACCCGGCGTTCCCAAACGTCAAGCGGACGAACCCCTGTGGCAATCGCCGGACGAAATCCGTAAGCTCATTCGTGAATACACGGCCAAAATGCAAGAAAGCGCCAAGGCCTTCGACTTCCTCAAAGCCGCCGAATACCGCGACCGTATTGATGCGTTGAAAAAGGCGTTGGAGGAGTGAGGATTAATTTTATGGTCGTCTCATCATCTACTCCTTGGTAATAAAGCCAATATAATTTTCGGGTGTAATAACTTGCACCTTCGCCTCGGGATGTGCGTTAAGAAACGAAGCGGGTATTTTCCGGCGTTTGCGCGCATTCCATTTGATTTCATAGGCAAAAATACGCCCGTCGCGCACTTCGATATAATCCACTTCTTGCTTGTTATAGTTTCGCCAAAAATAGACGTGGGCAAAAATTTCGTGATTGGCCAAAAATTTGATCCGTTCGCTGATCAAAAAGTTTTCCCACAACTTTCCTATTTCGTTGATGCGCGAACTGGCTGGTGTAAAATCAAAAACAACAGCATTCCGTATGCCCAAATCATTAAAGTAGATTTTACGTGCTTTACGGATTTCGTTACGTGGATTTTTCCCAAACGACGTCAGCCGATAAACCACAAATGTTTTTTCCAATAAATCAACATAATTTTCCACCGTTTCTTTGTCCAGGCCCACGTTTTGACCCACTTCGTTATACTTGACCAAATCGCCGGTTTGATAAGCCAAACTTTGTAGTAATTTGTTCAATCTATCGGGTTTTTTAATTTTGTTCAAGGCCAAAATATCTTTGTACAAATAACTTCCGGTCAATTCCTTCAAACGCCGACGGGCATCGGATAAATGGGTAACAATTTCCGGATAATAGCCGAATACCAACCTGTTTTCCAGGTTTTTATGTTCTTCGAACGTGCCATGATGTAAAGCCATTTCCTCGAATGACAAAGGATACAATGTGAATTCAAATTTACGTCCGGTGAGTGGCTCTTGGATTTCATCGGCTAGTTGCAATACCGACGAACCTGTTAAAATCAATTGTGTTTCGGGAAAATTATCAATGATCAACTTGGCCGAAAGTCCAATATTCTTAATGCGTTGTGCTTCATCGATTACAATAATTCCACGATTTGGAACATGGGATTTGAACAACGACAAATTTTGCATCTCAAAAAGTTCCCTGGTTTGCAATTCATCCGCATTGAACCAAGTAACATCTTTATATTGTGATACGATTTGTTTTACCAAAGTGGTTTTTCCCACTTGACGGGCACCATAGATAATGATGGCTTTTCCCTGAAACATACGCCGGTGTATGTTATCTTCGATAATTCGCTTAATCATATCAGTTTTTTTGATGCAAACTTACAAATTTTTCGGTTTCATCCGAAAATTTCCTATGAATTTTTCGGTTGCGACCGAAAAATCTTTACAAAAAATTCGGATTGGATTTTTTGCCTAAATACCCAATCAAAAAACTTTTCCAAATGGTAGTGGGTAATCTTTGTAAAATAATTGCAATCTTTTTATAATTTTGCCAACAAATAAACCAACTTTGTTCAAGCTGATTTTAAAAATATATGGTATTGCCATTTTGATATTCGGTTTTTTCAGGAGCTGGTTGTTTTGGTGGCATCGTCATGAAGTTTTAAACGACCCGTTAACTTCCGCCAAAGATATTGTGGCCGCTTTTGTATGGGGCGCGCGTTATGACATTTTGGTCACCGGATTTATCGTCATCCTCCCGTTCCTGCTTTTGCTAGTTTATGATTTTACACACAAACCTGTCTTCAAAGCCATTGCCTTTTGGTGGATATTCACCGGCCTGAGTTTGGCTTTTATGCTCACGGCCGCCAATGTGGTTTACTATCATAAATT
Source organism: Flavobacteriales bacterium (assembly GCA_027003085.1). Lineage (GTDB taxonomy): Bacteria > Bacteroidota > Bacteroidia > Flavobacteriales > Flavobacteriaceae > JAADED01. The sequence goes on along the minus strand of JALWYR010000230.1, from coordinate 4,436 downwards.
CTACCAGCATATTACCACCAAAGCTTTGGAATGGTTCCACGAACCCGCCATTGTTTTCGGTATGATTTTCCAAGAACCCCGCTATTGGTTTATGATCATCCCGGCCGGCTTAATCGTTTTCGGATTTTACCGTTTATTAAAAAAAATATTTGCTTCCTACCACCCCGCACCGGTGCCCGTAAAAAAGAAGCTCTTATGGAACTTTTTTATCCTTTTTCTGATTTTTACCGGTATTCGCGGGCGGCTTGGCCATGCTCCCTTTCATTTGGAAGATGCCAACCGTTTTAAAAATAACTTCCTGAACGAATTGATACTGAACCCTGTTTTCGTGTTTGAAAAAAGTCTTGAACTTCATTTCAAAAACAAATCCTTCGACCTGCATTTTATGCCCCTCAACAGGGCCATAGCTTTTGTCCAAAAAAGTTTCGGGGTCGAAAAACCCGTAAACAAAAATCCCGTCAGTAGAATAGTGCGGCATGATAGTGTGCCTGACCGTAAAAATGTGGTAATTATTCTCATGGAAAGTATGGCCGCTTGGAAAATGGCCTATTTCGGTAACCGCGAAAACCGGACGCCTTTTTTGGACAGCCTGTTCCTCCATTCCATGGCATTCACCAATATGTATAGCAATGGCATTCACACTTCGGCCGGTATTTACGGCGTTCATTTTTCCTATCCCGAAATTTTCGAAAAACATCCGCTCCGTGGCACACCCGTAAAAACCTACAAAGCCCTGCCGCAAACACTCAAAGCCCATCATTACCATACGGTCTTTTTTATCCCGCACAACAAAGCTTTCGATAACCTGGGTTTCTTTTTATCCCAAAACGCTTTCGACCGTATTTTCTACGAAAAAGATTACCCGAAAGATTCCATCCGAAATATTTGGGGTGTGGACGATCATTTTCTGTTCAATTTTGTATTGGACAAATTGGATAGCATCTCCACCACCGGAAAACCGTTTTTGGCAAGCATACTCACCATTGCCGACCATAGTCCTTTTTATCTTCCGGACTTTATCAAAGGCCCCACCGAACGTATCAGGGCAACCCGTTTTGCCGATTGGGCCATAGCGGACTTTATGCATAAGGCCTCCCGGAAACCCTGGTTCAAAAACACCATATTTGTGCTGGCTGCCGACCACGGCGAAGGACATAAACGAAAATATCCGGTTCCGCTGACCTACAATCATATCCCCGCTATGATTTATTATCAAGGTGTAAAACCGCAAATCATCGACAAAATGGCCGGTCAAATCGACCTGTTCCCCACCCTGATGCACATCCTCAACATCAGCTATGTCAATAACACCTTCGGCATCGACCTGATGGATTCCGAACGGCCTTATATTTACTTCAATCACGACAATATCGAAGGCCTTATCGACCAAACCCACCTTTTGCTCATCGACCGCCAAAAAACCATCGGCCTGTATCATTACAGGGAAGGAGATTTGACCAACTATAAGGATACCGAAACCGCCAAAGGGCACAAAATGGAAACCTATCTCAAAGCCCATTTGCAAACGGCCAAATACATACTGGACAACGATTTACAAAATCCCGATTAACGGGTCGGTAATCATCTTTCGAATTCACCTGTTTTATGCGCTCCGGGAAACTGCGGCTTCCAAGGGCCTAGGCGAAATGCCGCGCCTTGTTTCCCTTCGCGGTTCCGCAAGCCCCTTCGGGTCTTGCTCCACGGCTCCACAAGCCTTCGGCTTCCCCGGGGCCGGCACCAAGGGCCGCGCCTTGTCTTGTTGCGCGGCTTCGCGAGCCCCGGCGGTCTCGCTCCGCAGCTCGGGGAGCCGGCACGCTTCGCCTGCGGCTTCGCGTTGGTCTCCCCTCGCAGGCTACGGAGCCCTTCGCACTTCGCAAGCTCAGTGCTTGGTCTCCTTGCTTGTCGCCGGGCCGGCGGTGCCGTCCCGGCTCATTGCCGGCGAGCCACCTCCGGCGTCTCGCCTCCATGCAGCGGAGCCCTGCCGCCTCGCCCGGACTTACGCCTCGCCCGGCGGCGGTCTCCGCGGGAATTCTTTTTGTCATTCCCGCGAAAGCGTGAACCCGCTCCCCATATGTCATTCCCGCGAAAGCGGGAATCCGGGGGCGTCGGCTTGTCTTCCTTTGTCATTCCCGTAATGCGACAAACCCGCGGGCGGTTTTCGCCTTCAATGTTTTCGGTAGGAGAACGATGTCATTCCGACAAAATTTTGCCGAGCGCAAGCGAGGCAAAACGCCAAGGAATCTTTTCACGGATTGGGCAATAGGGACGAAATATCCCGATTTGGATGAATAATCCGTATTGAGATTTCTTCCCGACCTTCGGCACGGGACAGGCAGTCGCCGCTGCGCGGCTCGGCAGAAATGACACACCGCCCTCAATGTTTCCAGTTGGAGCACGATTTCATTTCGACGAAACAAGGTTACTGTATAATGCCTCGGTGGCAGGAGACACCGACGGAGCGGAGTAACCATAGCTCTACAAATATAACATTCCTTCCCGGAACTCCAAACCTACGGCACCACCCGGAACTCCCAAATATCCCCCAGCTGAAAACCACGGATACTGGTTTCTATATCATAATCCGGGCAATCTGAATCATCAGATTTAAATTCTATATCCATCCAGTACGGATAAATGCTATATTCCCCCGGCTGCGTAAATATTATACGGGCTTGAAACTCATAGACTTTGTCCACAGGGTTATAAGTAAGATATGCCACCAGCGTATTCTCATCTCCTAACCTGCGGGTATAGCCTTTATGTACTTCTATATAATTTCCGTCAAACCTGGAAATCTCCGAATCTCCTAACATTGTCGAAGTAACTCCCGTATTCTCATAAATATCAATGTTTAAACTGTCAATATGGGAAGGAATAACGGCCGTATATATAATCTCATCACCCACATGATAAACACTATCCATGGGTACAACACTTATCAAATCGGGTATTTTAAATTGCGGAGATCTGCATATCCTACTTTCTAATGGACACCCCCAAAGGGTGAGTAAAACTAAAACAATACTTGCTGTTTTTAATATTTTAGTACCCATAGCTGTACAAATATAACATTCCTACCCGGAACTCCAAACCTACGGTACCACCCGGAACTCCCAGATTTCTCCCGAATGAATTTGAAAACCTCGGATATTAGTTTCTATACCATATAGCACACATTTAGAATTCTTAGATCTAAAATCTATAAACATTTTGCTTGTATAAATTTTGTATTCTCTCGGTTGTGTAAAAATTATCCGGGCCCGAAACTCATAAGCCTTGACCGTTGGGTTATAGGTTACAAAAGCCGTTAGGGTATTCCCATCTCCTAACCTTCGGATTAATCCATTATTAACTTCAATATAATTCCCATCAAACCTGTAAATTTCCGAACCAATTATTAAGGTAGATGTAGCTCTGGTATCTTCATAAATATCAATATTTAAAGTGTCAATATGCGATGGTATGATGGCCGTATATATAATCTCATCGCCTACATGATAAACACTATCGATAGGTTCAATAGTAACTAAATCTGGTATTTCAAATTCCGAGGGGGGTGGACATTCGGCAAAAAACGGACAACCATATAAGTTAAGCAAAACCAGAACAATTCCTGCTATTTTTAAAATTTTAGTAACCATAGCTGTAAAATAATTCGTTGATTTGATAGGATAAATGCGGATAGGCACCCGTAAGGGCCTTTTTTAAATCGTATCCGTTGCGTACGGCATCGGTCAACCGGTCATATACCGGTGCATAGTAACCCGAAATACGGCTTAATCTTAAATTGTCAATTATTGGTCTTATGGACAAACCTGTTTGCCCATTAAACAGTCTTGTATCAGGTTCTTTTTTTGAATCATCAATACAATCCCAAATCAGTCCGCTCAAAAACCAATCTTTATTATCACGCCTACCTGTTGCTGTCATAGGCACGGTGTACATATTAAATCCTTCCATGTAAGGGGTAATATCAATTTCGTGAGGAGGGTTATCAGGGCAATCCCAAGAGGTAAAGCTTGTATAATATCCCTTTAAAACGGCATATTCGCAAAAAGTGGCCCAACCTTCCACCAGGGCTATGAGTCGTCCGCCCGCCAGGTCGGGGTCGTCGCCGTCTCCATAGGAATCACCGCCGAGTGAAACAATATTATCCATATAAGTGTTGATCACCTTACCCCAATACCTGCTACCCGCTTGCAAGGCATGGCTAAAATGTCCGCTTTCGTGAAAAACCAATTGTTCGATTTGTTTGGTATCTTCCCGGTCGCAGGAGTTGTATAGCAAAATCATATCCGGATATAAATGGCGTTCCATAACGTTCATTAAATTGAAAACCCAATTGAACGGCAATAAGAAGTAAGCGGTTAACCAATTGGCCAATATAGTATTATAGGTAGCTGCCCAGGCATATCGTTTCATCATCATGGTAGCAC
>JALWYR010000229.1 GCA_027003085.1 Flavobacteriales bacterium | reverse complement strand
CACCAAAGCCCTGCTGTTTGCCTTGGTGGCCATGTTGCTGGTATGGGCCATTGAACGGACGATTATCTTGGGCCGGAAAAGTTTAGGCATCGGACTCGTTCGCCTTTTTCTGGGGTTGATCATGGCCTCCATTGGCGCCATTATTATCGACCAAATCATTTTCCAGGACGATATCGAAAAGGAAAAAATCCTGCAAATGCAGGAAGAAGTAAACCGGGTGGTGCCGCAAAAAACAGTTGAATTGCGACGTCAAATAGCACAATTGGATTCGTTGATCAATCTTAAAGAACAAGAACGCACCAAGCTGTCGCAATACCTGGAACGTCATCCCACCATCAGTATGCCCACGGTGCATGTGGTAAGGGATTCCACCGGAAAGGTTATCCGTCGTGAAATAACGACCCAACGACGCGAAAACCCCAAATTTGCCGTGTATCAACGGCTCGAAGAAGAAATCAACCGCCTGCGCGACGAAAAAAAACAAAAGGAAGAATTGCTGCTGGGTGTAAGGGATGCCGTGGAGCGGGATTTGGCTTCCAAAAAAGGATTACTTGATGATTTGCACTTGCAAATACAATTGCTGAAAAAAAACAATGAAGCATTTGTAGTTTGGTTACTTTTTTTCTTGCTTTTCATGATTTTGGAACTTCTGGTGGTTTTGAACAAAATCCTGGAAAAAGAAACCGACTACGACCGGATGGTGGTCTTTGCCGAAAACATTAACAAGAAAAAATTGGAATAATCTCAAAAAACCTAATGCCATGAAAAAAATTTTGCTTATCTTTTTTGTGTTTTTCGCATCCATAGTCCAAGCCCAAGAATACCGCATGGAATACAATTCGCTACTCAACCGCTATGAGATTTATGACGAGTACGGGCAAAATGTGGGTTATGCCCAATATAACGAATTATTGAACCAATGGGAAGTTTATGATAGCTACGGGCAATTGGTAAAAGTTATTAAGAAAAATACATTATTGAACCGTAACGAATCCTATGATGCCTACGGCCAACCTGAGGGTTATTCGGAATATAATCAACTATTGCAGCAAGACGAAGTTTACGACGAGTACGGCCAATTGAAATATACCAGAAAATGGAATGATCTATTGCAACGATGGGAGGTATATGATGCATACGGGCAAATGATTGGTTATTGGGAATACAATTCGGTCATGCGCCAATGGGAATTTCACCGGTATTAAAATATTTATAATGTCCAAACTGGCAAAAAGACTCCTGATAGCATCGATAGCCCTTGTGGGATTGGTTTCCCTGTGGCGTTTTTACCGGCACGTTACGCGCCCTGCGGTTTCGGTTACTTCGTATGGAGCCGCGGGGCAGGTGTCCGGTTCGTTACACGTTTTGCAGGCAGGTAGTTCCACGGGCTTTATCGATTGCGGTAATTTTTATCCCGAAGGCAGCGGAAGCTATGCCCGGCGGCTGAGCCGGGCCAACAGGATGAGTTCGGAATTGCCGGTGAGCGCCAGTGCGGTGGATTACGTGATACTTACTCATGCCCATTTGGACCACATTGGCCGGATTCCTTTGTTAGTGAAGAAAGGATTCAAGGGCCGCATATATGTAACTCCCGGCACGGCCCGTTTGATGAGTCCGATGATCAAATCGGCGGTTCGCTATTCGCCATTGAAGCGGAAATGGGTGTACAGCCATAACCGGTTGGAAAACAGCCGCAGCGGAAAACGTACTTTGGTGGTGCATTGGAACAATTGCCGGTATTGTAAACGAATTACAAGGAAAGGTCATTTCCGGGGCACTTTCAACGAAATGGAAGATAAAATGAACCTGCGCCTTTCGCCCTGCCGGGTATGTGCCAATATGGAACGGGATAAAATTATGGAAACGGTCAAGATTGTGCCATTTGGAAAAAAATTTCATCCCGCTCCCGGAATTACGGCCGAATTCGTCCCGAACGGACACATTCCGGGTTCGGCGGCGGTGTTGATTACAATAACGCACAACGGCCAAACGAAGAAATTGCTTTTTTCGGGCGATACGGGCAAGGAACACGATATTTTACAACGGCCGGCCGTGGTATTTCCACCGGCCGATTATGTATGGCTCGAAAGCACCTACGGCGGCACAGTTCGTCGTCAAGCTCCGGATGCTTATGCCCGTTTTGCACGCCAGGTGGAAAACGAATTGGCCCAAGGGCATGTGGTTTGGATTCCGGCCTTTGCCCTCGACCGCACCCAAAAAGTTATGCACACCTTGGCCCGCTACGGGCACATCGAAGTACCAATGTATGTAACATCGCCTTTGGCCAATCTGTTTAACCGCTACTACATACAGGAATACCGCGGCCGGAAATACGGTTGGTTCAACGAAAAAGTCTATACGGCCCCGCGCATGTTTCCGTCCTATGCCCATCATTTACCCAAAGATACTTTCAAAACCCACCGGCCGGCCATTTTGTTCACCACTTCGGGTATGATGGATAGCGGTATGTCGGTATCCTTGCTGGGTAAGTTGCTTCCGCGCAGCGATGTGAGTGTATTCCTGGTGGGTTACCAAGATCCCGATACACCCGGCGGCCAGCTCAAAAAAGGAAAACACAAGGTGTATTGGAAAGGGAAAACCTATCCGGTGCGGGCCCGGGTGTATAGCTATGGATTTTTCTCGGCCCATGCCGACATGAAGGATGCTTTGTATTTGCTAAGCCGCCAAAACAAAAAGCATGTGCACATTTATTTGATCCATGGCGACCCGGAAAGTTTGAAAGAACGGAAAAACAAACTAACGGACAAAGGGTTCCGGCATGTAAGCATTAGCCGGAAAGGAAAGGAAATTATTATCTTTAACTAAAAATATACCCTTATGCCCAAAAACAAAAACGCACTTTTAAGGTTTTATTACCTTGACAAACTACTGAAAGAAGGCGAACATTATTCTTTCGAGGAGATTTTGGACCGCTTAAATGATTTTCTGGATGAGCGGGGATTCGAACCCGTCAGCGAACGCACGCTACGCGACGATTTCAAGTATTTGCGTGATCAACTTAATGTGCCTTTGAAATATGACCGTGGCAAAGACTATTATTATTACGGCAAACCCGGATACAGTCTGTTCCATAATGAACTGTCCGATGAGGCGGTGGAGGCCATCTACAAAGCCACGGATATTTTGGAACCTTTCCGGAATTTGCCTGTTACGAATCATCTTTTTAAAATCTTGGAATCGGCCACGCGTTTCGACGAAAAAGAACTCACCTATATTGTTTTCCCTTTCTTGATGCTTGACCATAATCCGCATTACCAAGGCCTGGAATGGATGGACGATTTGTATGAGGCCATGGAAAACAATCAAAAAGTGTTTATCGATTACGATTCGTTCGACGGCGATTGGGATTTCGATTCCAAAGTGCGGCCCTATTTTTTGAAGGAATACAACAACCGTTGGTTTTTGATAGGCAAGGTGGAAAAGGCGGAGGAGCCGTTTTGGACCATTCCGCTGGATCGCATTCATTCGATCAAAATCCTGGATGAAAGTTTTGACCCTTATGAAAAGGAATCGATTGTACAAATGTTTGACGAAGTGAT
>JALWYR010000228.1 GCA_027003085.1 Flavobacteriales bacterium | reverse complement strand
GGCGTTGCAGCAAGCATAAAATATACACACCAAGTTTTGTTCTTTTTGCCGATAACGGCATTGGCAACCCTCGCCATAGCTACGGCTATGCCTTCGGATTGCCGGCTTTGCTCTCGACAAAAACAACTGCAACTTTTCCGACATTTTACGCTTGCTGCAACGCCGTGAGGAACGGCAAGCGGGAGGACGCTCCGCCGGCCGAAGCGCTTGCCGTGGCGCCGCCGCGGCGCGCTTCGCGCGCCGGGCGGATGGCCGGACGTATCCGATTGAAAATCAACGAAACGCCCCGCCCCCGCGGCAAAGCCGCGGGGGCGGGGCGTCGATAAATCCAGTTTCAACGTCCGGCCATCCGCCGCGGGCATCCGCCCGCCGGCGGCGCCCCGAACATCCGCAGCCGGGCGCCCAAAAAAATAAAAAAACCGCCTCCACACCGGAAGCGGCTTGGTGATTTTTGGGGATTAACCCGTTAGATGCTTTCGGTTTCCGAAATTTTGGCCAAAATGTCGGCATAGGGCAGGATGAGGTATTCCTTGCCGTCGAGTTCCACCTTGTTGCCGGCGTATTTTTTGTAGAGGACCAAATCGCCGGGAGCAATGGCCGGTTCCTCGATGTTGCCCAAGGCCACCACGCGGGCCACTGCCGGTTTTTCTTTGGCCGTATCGGGAATAATGATACCCGACGGAGTTTTGCTTTCGGCAAATTCGTCGGTCAGTTCCAGAAGGACATTTTCGTTTAGCGGTGTGAGTTCTTTCATAGTGCTTATGTTTTTTGGTGTTTATATCGTTTGTTCGGTTATTCGGTGGGAATGCCCAGCATACGGCTTATTTTGGGCACGTCGAAGCCGATGATGATCCGGCCGTTGATGTCGGTTTGCGGCACGCCGCGTTGGCCGCTTTTGCGCACCATTTCCTCGGCGGCCTGCGGATTGGCGGCCACATTGATGTCGGTGTAGCGAACACCGTGCTTGTTCAGGTATTGTTTCAGCTTGTTGCAGTAGGGGCACGAAGGCGTGGAATAGACCGTTACGCGTTTTTGGTTTTTTTCGCCGGTTGTGGCAACCGCAGCGCCTTCGCCTTTGAGGATTTTTTCGTAGAACGGCGTGGACTGGCAACCTTTGACAAGGTTTTGCACGCGGCCCTTGTTTACGACCGCCAAAACCGGCACACTGGTGATGCCAAAGTGCGGATGCACGTCGCGCACTTGCGTTACATCCACCTCGAACACCGGATAATCGCCTGCCACGGCTTGTAAATGGGCCGCCGCACATTCGGAAGCAGGGCTGCCGGGTTTGTGAAAAAAAAGAAAATATTTATCCTTTTCGCCCACAAGCGATTGTAATTGCGAAAAAGCGCTTACCTTTGTCCACTGCATAGCGGTGCGTCGTTTCAGGCCGTAAAATTACAATAAATGTGCCAGCGCTGAACGGGTGCCAATTTGTCATTTTCGGATTTTATGGAACGGTTTTGGCGCTCCGGGCCACAAAAAACAAACAAAGCAATGAAAGAAAAAAATCAAAATAAACCACGGCGAATGCCCTCTTCAACTGCGGGAAAGCGCCGCAAGCCTCCGGTAAAAAAGAACCGTGAAGCCGCCCGGCAATGGCCTATGCGGCTCAACAAGTATTTGGCCCACGCGGGCATTGCTTCGCGCCGCGAAGCCGATGAACTGATCCGTAACGGGATGGTAACGGTGAACGGCCAAACGGTTACCGAAATGGGTTTTAAGGTCAACCCGGACGATGAAGTGCGCTTCGGCGGTGAACTTATCCGGCCCGAAAAAAAGGTGTATGTGCTGCTGAACAAGCCCAAAAACTACATCACCACCACCAAGGACGAACGCAACCGTAAAACGGTGATGGAATTGGTCAAGGAACCGGCGCGTAAATACCGCATTTTTCCCGTGGGCCGGCTCGACCGCAAAACCACCGGCGTCCTCCTGCTGACCAACGACGGCGATTTGGCCAAAAAACTCACGCATCCCAAGCACAAAGTGGAAAAACTCTACCACGTGGTGCTCGACCGTAACCTCAAACAACAGGATTTGCAAAAAATCCGCGAAGGGCTCAAATTGGACGACGGGATGATTTATGTGGACGATGTGGCCTACATCCAAGGAGCGCCGCATAGCGAAGTGGGCATCAAGATTCATTCGGGACGCAACCGCATTGTGCGGCGTATTTTCGAACATCTGGGCTACGACGTGAAAAAGCTCGACCGGGTGATGTTTGCCGGACTGACCAAAAAAGGCCTGGAACGCGGCAAGTGGCGCTACCTGACCGAAAAGGAAGTGAATTTCCTTAAAATGCTCTAAGCAATGCATATAAACAAAATCACGGCAGTTGTTTACCTGTTTTTTATTGCTTCGCTTGTGTTGCACATTTGGCGGACGCAAAAGGACGAAAGGCAAAAATGGCTTTGGCTTTTGGTGGTGCTTTTTGTGCCGGTTATCGGCGGTTTGGCCTATGTGATTTATATGCGTAAAGCTTTTTTTCGATAGTTGTTCGCGCCCTCCGGGCGTTACGGGCTTTGCGAACCGCCCGGGGGCGTTACGCTCCGGCTTCCGGCATTGCGCCGCAATGTGCGGGACAAACTCCGGGAGCCACCTGTGGCAACTCCCTGCGCAAACCCATTGATAATTGGAAAAATTTTTATATTTGAGCGTAAAAAATATTTAAAGCCGGTAGAAAAAACTAACTATACACAACAAAATAAGGGAAATAAAACAACAAAATGGGTGGGTAAATGGGAAATATAGGTAACTATGTAACTATATATGACCGTTAGGGGGCATTTAATATGGTCAGATATAAATTTCTAAAAGAATTTCTTTTTATTTATTAAAAAAATAATCTACAAATTAACTTTCAAATGAAATGTAAACTTTGTTTAAAAAATGAAGCAGATAAAACAGGTTCCCACCTTGTTCCTCATTTCTTATTAAAAAGAATTGAAAACATAGAAGGTAAAAAAGGACGTGACTATGAAATTGGTTTTTTATTAGGAGATTTAGATTCAAAATTTCATTTTGGAAGATCTGTCCCACCAGAAAAATTAAAAGAATTATTCGGGGATTTATCAGACGAAGAAATTTCTAACAATAAACATCCGTTTATTATTGATAATATTTTTTGTTCTGATTGTGAAAAACGGTTTTCTGTAATTGAAAATATCTATGCTAATACCTTAAAAAAAGTAGAAAATATAGAATATGAATCTGGCGTTAGTTTTCATATTGGAATGTTATTTTGGATTAGTATTATATGGAGAATATCAACTCAAAAAATTTTAGGTTTTTCATTAAATGAAACTAATCAGGAGTTATTAAGGCAAATTTTGGATAGTTTCCTTCCTAAATCAATAAAAGAGATTAATGATAAGAAATTTACAACCAGTAAAATCACTGAAAATATTAGTTATAAGTTATTAAGATGCAGTAATTGTGAAACGGAAAGAAATAAATGGCTTTTTATTTTTCCTAATCTAGAAAATGTTATTTGTTTAGTTATTGATGAATTTTTACTTGTATTAAGTTTAAATGGAAATTATGATGAAATATACAATAATGATTGTTATGGTA
>JALWYR010000227.1 GCA_027003085.1 Flavobacteriales bacterium | reverse complement strand
TCGCCCAAATCGGCGCCCTTTGTCCACGAAACATCGACCACTTCGCCTTCGAAGGTTCGGGGGTGTTTTTCAAAGCGTTTACCGGGTTTACGACCGATAATCCAGGCGTGAACATTACTTGTGTTGCCTTCGAAATCGGCCAGCTCGATACGAATCCGGTAGGTTTTTCCCGGTTCCACTTGCACGATGCCATGCCGCACCAATTGGGTAAATACCGGGAGTTTGGCCAAGGGATGTTTCCATAGCCGTTGCACATACACATGTTCGTGCACATATCGCGGATAATCGATGAGCAGATTGATACGACGGTTTAACCCGTAATCCAAGCGGTCCATACGGGTTTCGTAGGTTTTGATGCCGTTGACAAACATGCTCACGCGATACAATCCGTTTTTGTTCCAGGTGTTGTTTTGCCGGTCATAGGCCCGTATACCGATACCCACGGCTCCGTAGGCCGTAATGGCTTGCATACGGTAATCATGACCTTGTTGTTTTTCCAAAACGCCTTGGACGGGTTTGTTTCCTTCGGCCACCACCGAACTATCGGTCAAAGGATAGAACCATAAATCCACCAAGCGCGGCGGCAAGGTGTCGGGCACGCGAAAACCGAAACGCATGGGATTGACAGGGTGGGCTTCGTCTTCACGCAGTTCAAAATGCAAATGTGGCCCGGACGAACCGCCCGTATTGCCCGAAAAACCGATAACCTGCCCTTTGGTTACCGGAAACAGGTTTTCGTTGAGTCGCAGCTCGATAAAGAATCTTTGTTTTTCGTATTGCTTCCGTTTGACATATCCGGCCAAGTCGCCGGCAAAGGCACTCAAATGCGCATAGACCGAAATTTTCCCGTCGTGATGTTTGATGTAAACCGCCTTGCCGTAACCGCCCCGTTGCACCTTGACGCGGTAAATATATCCGTCGGCAATGGCATAAACCTTATATCCTGTTTTACCATTGGTTTTAATGTCCAATCCCGCATGAAAATGCCCCGGGCGAAGTTCACCGAACGTGGCCGAAAGCAGCGGTGGCAAATCCAACGGGAAACGGTAGGCCGAACTATCGGCCGTTTGGCCCGGCGACCAACGAAGCCCCAATAGGGTGAACAGAAAAAACAAAGAAATACGCTTCATTTCTTGGTCCGGTCTTTATTGTTTTTGTCCTTACGCATCAACAGGTAGATGGATGCGGCCATATAGAGCACAAACAACATAATGTTTCCGCCCGATAGTCGTGGCGGCACCACCAGTAATCCGTAATAGACAATAACACCCATCACAAACAATACCAAGGTAAGCAAAGGTTTGTTTTTGAACATTTTAGATAGATTTTTTCTTTAACATACGAATACGTGCATCCAAAGGCGGATGCGAATAATGAAATTGCACATACAGGCGGTCGGGCGTTAGGTTGGACAAATTACGTGCCGCCAATTTTCGAAGTGCCCCGATCAACGGCTCCCCGTAACCGTAGCGGGCGGCGTAGGCATCGGCCTGAAACTCAAACCTGCGCGAAAGGGTATTGGTAAGCCATCCGGTTAGCACCGTAAAGGGCTCGTAGAGCAATGCAAAGGCCGTCAGCCCGATGGCAAACGATGCTCCCTTGGCGCCCAAAGCCCGGGCCAAAGTTTCATTGTCAATCACCAACGACAGCAAGTAAAACATTAATCCGGTTACAACCACCGACAGCAAAATTTGCCGCAAAATATGCCGGTGCTTGTAGTGCCCGATTTCGTGTGCCATCACGGCGGCTATTTCGTCCGGCTGCATTTGTTCGATCAAAGTGTCGAACAAAACGATTTTTTTGCGCGGCCCCAAACCCGAAAAATAAGCGTTGGCCTTGGTGCTGCGTTTGCCGGCATCCATCACATAAATGTTGCGCAAGCGGAAACCCGTTTTCCGTGCCAAATTCTCCAACGCATCCCGCAATTCACCTTCGGGCAAAGGCGTCAGCTTGTTAAACCAGGGCACAATAACATCGGTGTAGAACATGCTCATCAATACACTGAACGCGCTGACAAACAACCAAGCCCATATCCAAAAGTTTTTCCCCGTCTCACGATAGTAGAGCCAAATAACACTAAGTATCGAAGCGCCAAACAGCACGGTTAAAATCAAAGATTTTATTTTGTCCAACACAAACAAACGCATGCTGCTGCGGTTGAAACTGTATTTCTCTTCAATCCTGAAAACCGCATACCACGAAAAAGGTAGCGAAATCAAGAAAGATGCCAAGTAAAGAATGCCGAAATAGGCCATCATTTGCGCCCATTCGTTATGGAAATAATTTCCCAAGGCATCATATAGCCGTCCGAAACCTTTAAATACCAACATCAACAGGAGCAAAACGAACGAAACAGCATCCTGCACCAGCCCGAAGCGGTAGTTTTCGCGTTTGTAGGCCATGCTTTTTCGGTATTGCTCCGGATCATAAATATCTTGTGTTTCGGGCGGCAAAGGATCGCCGAAATGCTTGGCGTTGCGCCGGCGCAAATATTGCTCCCACACAAAACCGGCCACCACAATCAGCAGTATCAACCCATAAAATCCTTGCTCACTCATCCTTGGCGGGCTTGCGGTTATACAAGGTCATTGCTTTTTGCATGCCTTCGAGCAACCATGTGCGCAAGGCATCCAATACGCGGTCGATGATTCCGGGAAGCCAGCGTATTTCCGCTTCCGACCACCGCCCCAGCACATAATCCACTTGTTCGCCCGGGGCAAAATCTTTGCCCACACCGATGCGCAAACGGGCAAAGCGCTCCGTGCCCAATGTTTCGATGATATTGCGCAAACCGTTATGTCCGCCGTGGGAACCCTTGGCGCGGATACGGATTTGCCCGAAGGGTAAGTTGATGTCGTCGGTGATGACCATCAGGTTCTCGGGCGGAATGTTTTCCTTGTCGAGCCAATAGCGCACGGCCTTGCCCGAAAGGTTCATATAAGTTTGTGGCTTGATGATGACGATAATTTTTCCGCGATAGCGCGCTTTGGCCACTTGGGCATACCGGCCCGAAACGAAATTTACATCCAAGGCCCGGGCTAAATCATCGGCCACCAGAAAGCCCACGTTGTGGCGGGTGTATTTGTATTCGGGTCCAGGATTTCCCAGGCCGGCGATGAGGTATTTTTTCATCGGCAAGGAATGTGAGTAAGCAAAAATACGTCAAATCGCCGAATGCATCTATTTCTCCGGCAAGGCACCAAACCCGCATCAAGTATTCAGTCGAAAAAACTCCGTGAAACTCTGTGCGACTCTGTGGTTAAATTATTAAAAACCACAGAGGACGCAGAGTTAATATTCACAGAGTAACACAGAGGGATAATTTTTTGCAAGATTAGGCCGGGTTGCAAAATAGCAATGTCCTTTAATGTTTTCAGTAGCGGAAAGAAAAAAAACTCTGTGCGACTCTGTGCCGGACGCTGTGCGACTCTGTGGTTAAATTTAAAAGAATAAACCACAGAGGACACAGAGTTAATATTCACAGAGTAACACAGAGGGATAATTTTTTGCAAGATTAGGCCGGGTTGCAAAATAGCAATGTCCTTTAATGTTTTCAGTAGCGGAAAGAAAAAAACT
>JALWYR010000226.1 GCA_027003085.1 Flavobacteriales bacterium | reverse complement strand
GTATTCAATGCCGTAAGCTTGGACAATCCGGTTGTAGTCGTTGTTGAAGGCCGCAATGTGTTGCCATCCGGTGTAGGGCGCCACAAACTGCTTCCAATGTTCGGGTTCGGTTTCCAAGCCCACGGCCAGCACGGCAATGTCTTTCCGGTTTTTCAGATGCTTGTAGGCCCAGGGAATGGCCTTTTGACAATGCGGACAATCCGAGCTGTAAAAGACAAACAAATAATATTTTTTGCCCGCCGGAAGTTTGAATTTACCCAATGGGCGCAAGTCAGCCAGTGGAAGGACGTCTCCCTTGGCGGGCACCTTGATTTTTTTCAGGTTATCCAAAAAGTCCGGCTCTTGCCATTTTTCGGGTAGTTGTTCATACAAATCCACCAAATATTTTTCCACATCCCGGTCGGTTTTGTGGAACACGCCGATAAATCCGCGCAACATTTCGGCCCGCATGGGCGGATAGGTCAGCCGGTCGAAAATGTTTTTCATACGGCGCAGGTAGGCATCGGTTTTGTCTTTGCCGTATCCCTTGACCGGCATGCGGAATACGTAGCGCATAATTCTGTCGGTGAGCACGTTGGATTGAATTAACACGCTGTCGTTCATGGGCGTGTAGTCGAAGTAATGCGCTTCGTCGTAGCGGACGTAATCGTTTAGCGAAGTCAAGGGTTCGGGCGGGAAAGCATCCTTGTGGGCCGCTATCAGGTGTGCGGCAAAAAGTCCGCGGGCTTCGCGGGCATAGCGGTCGAAAAGGGCATAGTATTGTTTACGGGTTTGGATGTATTCTTTTTTGAGTGCGGGCGATGCTTGGCGGGCATATTGTTTTTCCAGGTTTTTGATGCGTTTGCGCAAGCTGTCGTATTGACGGCGGAAAGCAAAATAGATTTGATTTTCCTTTGACCCTTCGACCGAAACGGCCTGTCCTTTCTTGTCGAAATGCAATTTCATGGATTGGCCGTGGTAGATAAAACGAAAACCGCGCGGCTGGTTCACATCAAATTGCAAAGCATATTCGCCCGTGGGTTGGTTTTCCAGGATAAAATGCACATACCCGTCTTGCGGAATACTATCGGCGGCTTGCAAATACAGGGCTTTGCCGCCATAGAGCATACGCAGGAGCAGCCAAGGCGGACGGAAACCTTCGGGCTTAAACGAAAGGGTGTCTTGGGCAAGAATATTTACCCATCCCAAAAGTCCTAACAATAGGGTCAGGAAAATTTTTTTCATATTCAAGATTTTTGTGCAAAATAGTCAAGCAAAAACCGGTCCGTTTTTTCGAACCGCCGGCGCCAAACTTCCGGCACGGGAATGCTGCGGTTGTTTTCAAAGTCGTAGGCCACCAACACGGCATAGCCGTAGGCCGTAGGTTTTCCGTCGCCGTTTTCCACCAAACTCACAAAGGTAACGCTCCGCTCACCGATGCGTGCCACGCCGCTGCGCACAATGACTTTGTCGAACAAAAACAGCGGATGCACATAGACCACATGATTGGTGCCCAGGATAAATCCCCGGTCTTTCCAATTGATTTCGTCCCCCAGCAGGGTGCGGATATAATGCGAACGTCCGGTTTCGATGTAGGACAGGTAAACGGCATTGTTTACATGGGCAAAGGTGTCCAAATCCCGGTAGCGCACCGTCAGTTCAAAGGCCGAGCGGAACATTCCGGGCCGGAGCCCCAGGAGTTTTTCGCGCGTGATCATCGGGCATACATTTTTTCGCGCAGGGCTTTGATTTTGGGGTCGGACATATATTCGTCGAAAGTCATCAAGCGGTCGATAGTGCCGCCGGGCGTGATTTCGATGATGCGGTTGGCTACGGTTTGGGCGAATTCATGGTCGCGGGTGGTAAAAATCACCGTGCCTTTGAAGCGTTTCAGGGCGTTGTTCAAGGCCTGAATGCTTTCCAAATCCAGGTGGTTGGTGGGTTCGTCGAGCATGAGCACATTGCCGCGTTGGAGCATCATGCGCGAGAGCATGGCCCGGATGCGTTCGCCACCCGAAAGCACTTTGACCGATTTGAGCGCTTCGTCGCCGCTAAAAAGCATTTTGCCCAGAAATCCGCGCAGGTTCACTTCTTCGCGGTCTTCCTGCGTTTTGGCCCACTGGCGAAGCCAGTCCACCAAGCTCATATCTTCTTGGAAATAAGGTGTGTTGTCATAGGGCAAATAGGCGCGAATGGTGGTTACGCCCCAGCGGTAAGTGCCCGTGTCGGGTTCCAGCCGGTCGTTGATAATTTCATAGAAGGCCGTGGTGGCCCGGCTGTCTTTGGACAAGAGCAACACCTTGTCGCCTTTTTGCAGCACAAATTCGGCCCGGCCAAAAAGCAGTTCGCCTTCCTGGGATTTGGACAGGTTTTCGCATTCGAAAATTTGGTCACCGGCTTCGCGTTCCTGTTCAAAGATGATGCCCGGATAGCGCCGGCTGGACGGACGGATGTCTTCCACGCGCAGTTTTTCCAACATTTTTTTGCGGGCGGTAGCTTGCTTGGATTTGGCCACGTTGGCCGAAAAACGCCGGATAAATTCTTCCAGTTCCTTGCGTTTTTCTTCCATTTTTTTGTTTTGCTGGGCCCGTTGGCGTGCCGCCAATTGGCTGGACTGATACCAGAAGGAATAATTTCCCGTATAGAAATTCAGTTTGCCATAGTCGATGTCCACAATGTGCGTGCACACGGCATCCAGAAAGTGCCGGTCGTGTGACACCACGATGACCGTGTTTTCGTAATTGGCCAAAAAGTCTTCGAGCCAGGCCACGGTTTCAAAGTCCAAGTCGTTGGTGGGCTCGTCCAAAATCAAAACATCGGGATTGCCGAAAAGGGCCTGGGCCAGCAGCACACGCACTTTGACTTTGGGTTCCAAATCTTTCATTTTCACATAGTGCAAATCTTCCGGAACGCCCAGGTTCGACAGCAGGGCCGCGGCTTCGGCTTCGGCATTCCAACCGCCCATTTCTTCGAAGCGCACTTGGAGTTCGCCCACGCGTTCGGCATCTTTGTCGTCGAAATCTTCCTTGGCATACAGGGCATCCATTTCCTTCATGATGTTGTAGAGTTCGCGGTTGCCCATAATCACGGTGTCCAGCACGGTATAGTCGTCGTATTTGTGGTGGTCTTGTTCCAGCACCGACATACGCTTTCCTTTTTCCAGTTCCACATGGCCCGTGGTGGGATCCAACTCCCCTGCCAGAATTTTAAGAAAAGTGGATTTTCCGGCGCCGTTGGCCCCGATGATGCCGTAGCAATTACCTTTGGTAAATTGGGCGTTTACTTCGTCAAACAGGACACGCTTGCCGAATTGGATGGAAAGATTATTGACTTTGAGCATAAAAGGTTTGGCTTTTGCGGCAAAAATACGACAAATGGATTTAATAAAAGCCACTTCCCGCCTTGGAAAAACTATGCATGATGCGGTTTAGGTTTATTTTTTTTTCGGGCGCCCCGGCGCCCCGCCCTCATTCATGCAGCGTTACAGCAAGCGTAAAATGTCGGAAAAGTTGCAGTTATTTTTGTCGAGAACAAAGCCGGCAATCCGAAGGCATAGCCGTAGCTATGGCAAGGATTGTCAATGCCGTTATCGGCAAAAAGA
>JALWYR010000225.1 GCA_027003085.1 Flavobacteriales bacterium | reverse complement strand
GGTCGGAATAAAAGAGCAATCCCACGCCATAGCTTAATTGATAATCCTTAATATCGGTATTCAATAAAGGGTCGCCGGGGTGGATGGCGGCCAAATCGGTAAGATTCACCATATGGTTCCATAAACCGAGGTTAAGTCCCAGGGCCAAGTATTTATCGGAACCAACTTCCAATTTGTAGGAATAATCCAACTTGACGTTGTTTTGCTTAACGAAGCCAAACTGATCGTTGTAGGCCGAAAGCCCGAGGCCCATCTTATCGCCCATGCTGGAATGCAGATTAAAAGTAATGGATTGCGGATTTCCGTCAAAGCCCGTCCATTGGGTACGGTAGAGCAGTCCACCGGCCAGTCCGTTTTTGATACCGGCATAGGCGGGGTTAACCACATTCATATTATACATGAATTGGGTAAAATGAGGCGCTTGTTGGGCAAATATCAAGCCCGAAATCATCAAGGCCCCTATAAATACGAATTGTTTTATATACTTTTTCATATCCTTGATTTTATTTAACCAATTGAACATAACCGGTTTTTACATCACCGTTTTTGAGTTTAACCACGTAGAAGTAAGACGCGGGCGGCAATTCCGAACCGGATTTGCTTTGTCCGTGCCATTGGTCGGTATAACCGTTTTCTTTTTCGAATACTTTCGTGCCCCAACGGTTGAAAATTTCAATTTTTTCGATACCATATTTATCGTTCAGATAATCCAGGACAAAGGCATCGTTTTTACCATTGTCATCGGGAGTAATAACTTGGGGAATGATACAAGAGTCGTTGATATAATTTTCAATGACAATTTCATCCATTGTGGAACAACGTCCGGTTGATACCACCACCGAATAAGTACCGGGTTCGGTTACGGTATATTGGGCCGAAGTGGCTCCGGCAATAGGCTGTCCGTCTTTGCTCCACTGATAATTCAAGGTGATGTTTTGAAAATCACTGATATTTTGCGGGGTAGCATCCAATACAATTTCTTCATCACGGCAACGATATTGGTCGGCACCCAAATCAACGACGGGGGTTGGCACCACGATGATTTCACCTTCGTCGTATTCGGTGGTGCGGTTGCCATGGCAATCAGTGTAGGTAACTTCACAGGTATAAGGACCCTGGTAATTGTTCAAAGGAACAACGAGCGAATCGGCCGTGGCTCCGGCAATGGGGTTACGGTTGGCATCGTACCAGGTTATAGTGGGCATGGTAGCGGGAATAAATTTCCATGCTTCGGGATTCAAAAGACTGTCTATGTCGAAAACACTGGTATTGCGATTAACCAACACGGAGCCCGAAGTGGTTCCGTCGCCGGGATAATAACCGCAAGATGCATCATCGTTTTGAATACCTACAACGGCCAGGCCGTTATTCCAACCCGAACAAACAGGTTTATGTTTAAGGTGCACTTCGATGGAATAATCATCTTCATGTAAAATGATTTGCTGAGAAGTGAGCAGGTTTGTACAACTGAATTGAGGCATTTCGTGATAAGTGATAATAAATTTACGGTGCGGGGCAGTCCCTCGTAGTTCGTATTTCATCTCGGAAACACCTTGGATTCGCATACCGGCATGAATATCATGGTAAGCTCCCATAATGGATCCGTAGGAAGTGTTATTGTCGTAATACGGCAGTGTAATATCCGGTATAAGTTGACTTGCACTGATAGGCCAAGAATCATAGGTGCCGGCTATTGAAGGTTGAAAAACAATATCTCCGTTCGAACCTACAACCAATTGCGTGTATGGCTCACCGAAAAAGTAGAAAGTAAACCCGATATCTATCGGATCCGAAAACCTGTCGTCGATGGCCAACGGAACGCCATTTTGAAGGATATCCGAGGCGTTCATAAAATTAGCATCATAGGCATACGTTGCGGTATCCGTTTTGTAAGCACTCGTCATTAGTGCTTGGATATTCGTTCGCAAAACTCCGTACTGCTCGGTATCGCAAACGGTATCATTATAAACCACAACATGTTGTGCCAAGCCTTGCCAATATCCCAGTAAGGCTGTCAACATTATTGTAAAAAAGTTAATTCTTTTCATAAGGCATATTTTTTGTAATAGACAAATTTATATTTTTTTTTATTCCTGCGCAAGCATAATTTTTATATTAATCTCAACAAGTCGTATTGTGTGCATAATTATACAATTTTTTATTGAACAATGATAAGACAAAAAATAGTTTTCGAACAAATCTTAATTTTTTTAGGATATAAATCCTACAAATCCATTTTTTTTCCATAAGCCAAATCGCCCGCATCTCCAAGCCCGGGAATAATATAGGCCTTGTCATTCAAATAGTCATCGATATCGGCTATCCACAATTCGCTGTCGCCTGGCATGGTTTCCTGTAAATATGCAATACCTTCGGGGGCTGCTATCACACCGATGATATGTAGTTTGCGCGGCTCCCCATGCCGGGTAAGCACTCGATAAACCGCTTCCAACGAGCGGCCGGTGGCCAACATGGGGTCAACCAATAACAAGGTTTTCCCTTCCAACGAAGGCATGGCCAAATATTCCACCACAATTTCGAATGCATTGTCGCGGGTGTGTTTGCGGTAGGCCGAAACAAAAGCGTTTTCGGCATTGTCAAAAATATTGAGCAGCCCGTTATGCAAGGGCAAGCCCGCGCGCAACACCGACCCGATAACGATTTTTTCGTCGGGCAACATCACCTGTTTCACTCCCAAAGGCGTGGTAATTTTTACCGGTTTGTAATCGAAGGTCTTGCTCACTTCGTTGGCGATAAATTCGCCGATACGTTCGATATTACGTCTAAACCGCATACTGTCGCGCTGAATTTCCTTATCGCGTATTTCGGCCAAATATTTGTTTAGAATACTAGGCTGGGCGGCTACATGATGTATTTTCATAGGGTATTATTTTTTACTCATCAAAAAAAATCCCCGGTGCCCAAAGGGCCGGGGATGACTGGTTTGTTTCGATATTAAGGATTGAATGTTTATCATCGCCGCGAATTGTATATATTAAGGTAATATAGGAGCGTGGCCAAGGAGCTCAATGCCGCCACCACATAGGTGCGTGCCGCCCATTTGAGCGCATCGGCTACGCCGGCTTTTTCTTCGGGCGTAACCAGGCCGCTTTGTTCAAGCCATTGCTTGGCTCGCCGGCTGGCATCGTATTCCACCGGAAGCGTGATAAAACTAAACACCACGGTAAGGGCAAAAAGAATAATACCGGCCAAAAGCAATTGCGGAAAACTCTTAATCATTAAAATGCCGGCAATGAGCAGGATGGTAACAAATTTGTTGGAAACCGACAACATGGGCACCATGGCCGATCGCATTTTGAGCCAGGCATAACCGCGTGCATGTTGCACCGCATGCCCAACTTCGTGCGCGGCAACGGCTGCCGCAGCCACACTGCGTGAGGCGTAAACCGGAGCACTCAGATTAACGGTTTTTTTCAGCGGATTGTAGTGGTCGGTCAATGCGCCGGGTGTGGAAATCACTTGCACATCGGTGATGCCGTGGTCGGCCAGCATTTGTTCGGCCACTTCCTTGCCGCTCAGGCCGGCGCGAAGCGGAATTTTTCCGTACTTCTCGAACTTGGCCTTCAAAACCCCTTGAACAATCATTCCTGCTAGTGCGATGATGATGATAAGTGCATAAGACCCTGAAAACATAGATTTTTCTTTTTAGGTTTTGTTGAAAAGCCAGCAAAAATCATTCCATACCTGCGGGCCGAAAAAACCGGCCAAGACCAGGCCGGCGGAATGGCTTCTTGATTGGCCGTATTAGGATAAATCATCAAAATCAACATCGGTGTATTTGTCGGTTCCCGATGCTTCGGAATCACCCGGTTCATCGGCCGGTTCGTCGTCCGAAACCACTTCGTCCGAAGGGCTTTCGGCTTCACTTGTTTCGCCTTCATTCGACTGAAAGTCAGGTTGATGGCGTTCGGATATCACTTCGGGGCCTTTCTCGCGAATGATAAAGTCCATTACCTCTTCCAGGGCTTCCTTAAAACTGTCAAAATCCTCTTTGTAAAGATAAATTTTGTGTTTTTTGTAAAAGAAAGACCCGTCTTCGTTGGTCTGACGTTTGCTTTCGGTAATGGTCAGGTAATAATCACCCGCACGTGTTTCACGCACATCGAAAAAGTAGGTGCGTCGTCCTGCACGAAATACTTTCGAGAAAATTTCATTTTGTTTTTCAGCCATTTTCCTTCAAACTTTTGGTTTACTGCACAAATCTAAAAAAAAATTTAATATCCACGGTGATGTTCCCATAAAGATATTCCCGGGTTATTTATTTGCGGACAACAAACAAAAAACCGCACCCGTGTTTCGGTTACAGGCGCGGTAATACATCTTAGATGAGCTACCGGTATTTCGGATGAGAATCTTTTTCTTGTCTAGTCCATTCAGCCAAACCTATTGCACCGGATTTTGCGGGCCGGCGGGCCTATGCATGACAGGCGCATGAGCGGGACGTGTACCGTGGCGTCCGCGAATATGTTCACGACGTTCCATGGCGCGACGCCGCTGCCGTTTGAGCAACAAACGGCGGAATTGATTATCGGCGCGTACCAGGGCCAGAATTTTACGCGGCGGTAATATTTTTTTCAGTTGCCGGTAATATTCTTTTTTGAGCAAGAACATTTTTTCGTCGATTTGCAGGATGCGGTCCAGGCGGCGCGAAACTTCGGCATCGCTCAGTTTGGTTAAGCGGTCTTTGCGCAAGTCTTTTACCAGGTCACGCCGCTGGCGGGCCAATTCCATACGTTGTGTTTCATAGCGTCGGAACACCGGGGCAAAGGCCTGAAACTGGGCATCATTGAGTAAGAGCCTTTCGCGCAGAAAATCCAATTTTTTTTCGATCAATTTTTCCGCATCGGCGGTTTTTTGGGTTTGCGCTGCGGCGGGAATCATCCATCCGACCAACAGCAGGAAGATCAGTTTTTTCATGCTAGTCAAGATTTTTTCGTTTTTTAGAGTGTCAGCGGTTCGTCATCGTCCACCAGCAAGTATTCCTCGATCACTTCGTCGGGAATGTCCGACAAATCGATTTGTCCGTCCTCGGACGAAGGCTTAACACGTTGCTTGATTACGTGCAGATTAACGGAATCATTGGCTACCGACATTCCGTGATATGCAGACGTGTGTAAATTTCTATACAACGGCCAAGCCACCAATCCCACCAGCACTGCGGCTACCGCTTGCAGCATCCTTCGGCGCCAAAGGATACGGCGTGGCGCGGGGGCCAAGCGCTGTTGCATACGGCTTTCGAGTTTTTGGAAATAATCCCCGGGCAGCCGGTAGTGGCGGTGGAATGCATTATGCTTGTCGGATCGGTTCATTTGGGCTGGGTTTCGCATATTGGATGAACCGGGACACAAAAAGTTTAATGAAGGTTGTTTTTGGGGTGTCCGGCTGCCGGCGGGCGGATGCCCGCGGCGGATGGTTGAATGTTGGGAGGGATTTATCGACGCCCAGGCCCGGTGGGTCCGGCAGTATGGGTAAAATTCCGGAAAGGTCAAAAGAAATCACACAGGGCATTCCGCGCCGGAGAACCACCTTGTTGTTCCCGTCTTGCACTTGCGCTTCGGCACGGGACGGACGTAGCCGGATGGAGAAGGATTCAAAGAATATTTATGTTGACGGCATTTCATTTTACGTTTTGTCGCAGTCCTTGTTTAGATTGGAGAAGGATTCAAAGCCGAAAAATACAACGCAACGGAAGTTAATACAGGAGTCGCAGTCCTTGTTTTGATTGGAGAAGGATTCAAAGTATTTCAAAAGTAAATGAGGTCATCTCTGAAATAAAGTCGCAGTCCTTGTTTTGATTGGAGAAGGATTCAAAGTCATTTGAACCGGTTACGGAATACATCCGCACCGGAAAGTCGTAGTCCTTGTTTTGATTGGAGAAGGATTCAAAGAAACATTGAGCAAGGCGGCGGAACAATCGATTTGGTGTCGTAGTCCTTGTTTTATCCCGATCTACGCATGCGCTCCGGTACGGGACGGACGTAGCCGAGTGGAGAAGGATTCAAAGGTTTGAAACAAATGAGAACCCCGTAGAATCGGAAGTCGTAGTCCTTGTTTTGATTGGAGAAGGGTTCAAAGACGGGTAGCACTGCTGGAAAGTCTTCCGCCCGGAATGTCGTAGTCCTTGTTTAGATTGGAGAAGGATTCAAAGGAAAAAAAAGCGCTTGGTTTGATGCGGAAACAAAAAAGTCGTAGTCCTTGTTTTGATTGGAGAAGGATTCAAAGGGCATGGGTGAAGGAGGTGGGCATCAATTATAAATAGTCGTAGTCCTTGTTTAGATTGGAGAAGGATTCAAAGGGCGGAACGGAACTTGGAATACGGCACATATTGGGAGTCGTAGTCCTTGTTTTGATTGGAGAAGGATTCAAAGGGCATGGGTGAAGGAGGTGGGCATCAATTATAAATAGTCGTAGTCCTTGTTTAGATTGGAGAAGGATTCAAAGCTTAAAATGGCAGAAGGTTTGGTATAGCATAAAGTGTCGTAGTCCTTGTTTTGATTGGAGAAGGATTCAAAGATTCCAGGTCATCGAAGACTGGCTGCTTGTTGATACGTCGCAGTCCTTGTTTTGATTGGAGAAGGATTCAAAGGGTTGATAGAGCTTGTTGATCAGATGCGTGCAGAGCAGTCGTAGTCCTTGTTTTGATTGGAGAAGGATTCAAAGAGTATATTAACCATTAAAACCAACAACTATGAAAAAGTCGTAGTCCTTGTTTTGATTGGAGAAGGATTCAAAGTATGGAGCTTAGCCCATCCGCAAGCTAAGTGGTGGGTCGTAGTCCTTGTTTTGATTGGAGAAGGATTCAAAGCGATGTTTCGTGGATAGAGGAATTGCCCGAACAATTGTCGTAGTCCTTGTTTTGATTGGAGAAGGATTCAAAGAAATTTGGCGTGTCGCATACAACCGTACGCGCCGCGTCGTAGTCCTTGTTTAGATTGGAGAAGGATTCAAAGATTTACAGGGATGTAGAATTAGTTTTGGATGAAAGGTCGTAGTCCTTGTTTTGATTGGAGAAGGATTCAAAGTATATGACGTACGCATAGTGGAAGAAAGAACACCGGTCGTAGTCCTTGTTTTGATTGGAGAAGGATTCAAAGGTAAGTCCTATAAATTCTGCAATTTCATCTTCTGTTGTCGTAGTCCTTGTTTTGATTGGAGAAGGATTCAAAGTGGCCAAGATACGACGGCGAAAAAGAGGTATTTGGTAGTCGTAGTCCTTGTTTTGATTGGAGAAGGATTCAAAGCGTTGTTTTGAAATAATAAACTCACAGTCAATATCTTACAAAGATGGATTTTAAATCGAAAACTTAAAATTATGTTAGTTTTCGTGTTTTAAATCTTAACGAAAAGTTAGTTTTCTATTTTTTACCCGGCGGGCGGAAAGCCCTATGTCAAGGAGCAAATTCCAATACAAACATACAAAAAAAATTTTTGGAAACAAAATAAAATCACCTGGATTTTTTGGGTTACTCTTTGGTATCGGGGTTGGCGGGGCAGGTGTAATTCATTTTTTGACAGGGGGTGCGTTCCTTACTGCAAACATTGAAGGATATTGCTACTTGGCAATCCGGTGTAATCTTACAAGAAATTTATCCTCTGTATTACTCTGTGAAATAAACGCTGACTCCTTTGTGGTTTAGTCTATTTAATTTAACCACAGCGTTGCACGGAGTACGGCACAGCGTTTCGCAGAGTTTTTTTTCTTTTCGCTACTGTAAACATTGAAGGCCGGCTTCGCCGGTCTAAACTGCGCCAGCGGGCGCAGCGGTTACGGGCCGGCTGCGCGCCCGAGCATTTCCCGCGGGCGGAGGCGACCAGCAGGAAGCCCTACGCACCGCGGCCCTTGAAATGCCGGTGCGGGCAGCCG
This sequence comes from Flavobacteriales bacterium, assembly GCA_027003085.1. GTDB lineage: Bacteria > Bacteroidota > Bacteroidia > Flavobacteriales > Flavobacteriaceae > JAADED01. The sequence goes on along the minus strand of JALWYR010000225.1, from coordinate 3,912 downwards.
GCCCGTTTGAGCGGAGCACGCGACGGCGCCGGGGCCCCGAAACCCGGCGCCGGGGCGCCCTAAAAAATCAAATAAATACCACGGTTTTGCGGTTGAGCCAAAGGTCGAGGTCGAAAGGGGTGCCTTCGGGAACCAAATGAATCAGTTCGTCGAGGTTGTAGGCCGTGAGGGGGATAATCAAATAGCTGTCGGAAGGGGAACCGTATTTGTGGATATGCTCTTGGAATAATGTTTGGAGCCGTTGGATTTCGCCGGGCGGGCTAACGCCCAGGAAAACGGATTTTTGGATGCGGTAGAGTCCGGCGCGAAGGATTTCGCGGGCCATGCGGTTGCGGATTTTATTATTGGCAATGTCGTATAGAATCAAGTAGGGTTTCATCGTCGTGGTTTTTGATATATTGGGCCAATTGTTGCATATCGAGCCGAATGTGGGAGCGGGGCGTTTTGGTGCGGTCGTTGTGGCGTATTTTGGTATTGTCCAGGAATTCCAGTACAAAGCGGACGAAATGGCGCCGGAATGGGGTGGAGAGTTGTCCGTTGGCGGAGGTCATTTGGGTTTGCTTGTCGGTTTTGCGGCAAAAGCGGACGGTGAGTTGTTCGATCCATGGGCGGTAGGGCTCCACCATGTCGTAGGCCAGGGCGGGCCGGTTGTGTTGGTGGCGGTGCATAAAGCCCATGTAGGGGTCGAGCCCGGCCTGGATAAGGGATTTGGTAACTTCCTTGTAGAGCATACCGTAGCCATAGTTGAGCAGGGCGTTGACGGGGTTGTGCGTACCGCGGTATTCGCGGCGTTCGAAAGGGCAGTGCCGGGGCAGGAGTTGCTTGAAAACATCGAAAAAGGCCTTGCTGGCCAGGGCTTCGGCGGAGCGGATGGCTTCGGCGCCGGCGGCTTGTTGGATTTGTTGATCGAAGGCCAAGATTTCGTCGGCCAGTTGGCGGAGGTTGTTTTGTGTGGTAAGTCTACGGATAAGTTCGTGGCGGAGCCGGTTTTTGCGGATGAGTGTGCGCCGGATGATGTCCCAGCGCAGGGGGCTCATGCTGAGCAGTGTTTGTCGGCGCCGGATGTGGGTAATGGAGCCGTAGTCGGGCGCCCAAATCAGGCCGGTTACTTCCAGGGTGTTTTCCAGGAACACGGGGATACCGGAGCGGATGCAGTAGTTGAGCACGTCGGTGCTGACCCGCACCTTGGGGAACAGGTGGAGGGAAGTGATATGCAGGAAAGGGAATTCGGTGATTTTGTTTTCCTGCCGGTTTTCGATGACAAGCACGCCGCGGTCAAACGAAAGCCGTGTGCCCGGCGTTTCGACGATGAGGCGCATTTATTAATGGTTTTCGGTGTCGTCGCGTGCTATTTTTTCGGCCAGGGGACGTATGGGATTAAAACTTTTGATATAGCGCTGGCGCTTGATGGTAAGTTTTTGTTGCGTTCGGGTGATGGCAGTGTAGACCCAACGGTAGATGTCCCGGATGTATTCGCCAGGCGATTTACGTTTGTTTGGTCTGGGCCATTTGAACGGCAGGTCCACAAATATCTCCTGCCATTCGCCGCCTTGGGCTTTATGGCAAGTGAGCGCATAGCCATAGACGGCATGAAGGGCGTTTACATAGGGGTCATTGGCAAAACGGTCTAAAAATTTTTGGGAGTTCTGGGGAATTTTTTCCTTATACATACGCCTGAAAAAGTCTTGCATAAGTAGTTTGCGTTGTTCGGCTGGGAATTTCCCTTTGGGATTATGAAGCACATCCATGAGCAGAAAGAGGGATATTTTACGCCCGTCGGAAAGCCGTTTGACCCTGACAAGCAATAAAGGCACACCATTGCGGTAATGAACACCCGAATAGCCGGGTATGTCGATCACTTGAATCAAATCGCCATTGAAAAGTCTGTGAAGTTGGTTGTTGTGGGTAACCATGAGGATGTCGCCCACCATGATATCGGAGAGCCGGTTGCCAAAAATGATTTGACGTATTTTGCGGTTGTTTTCCTGCACTTGGTTCCAAAAAGGTGCCACGAGGATTCGGCGGTTTAGCGCATCAAAAAGACCTTTATTGCCTTCGGTTTTCCATTTATGATGTAATTGGAATGCATAGAGGTTGATAAAATTATTCTCAAAATGGATTTCAACGTTTTGAATATGTTCAAGGTAAAGCGCAAATTTATCGTAGTTTTTGTAGTTTTCAACTTGATAACGAAGGAACGAGGCACCAAGGAGAATATCATCGTTGGGATTTTTGATTCGCATAATTTGACGTAACATAAAACTATCGACATTGACACGGTATTTTTCTTTCAGGTAATTTTCGTCCAGGGCGGGAGAGAAAGATTGATTTACGGGCGGCAATTGGGCAGGGTCGCCGACGAAAATGAATTTGTAGGATGGATGCGAATCGAACAAATCTTGGAGCAAATTGCCGGAGCCAAAACGGGTTTCTTCGTTATGATTAACCTGGTCGGCGATCATGGATGCTTCGTCGATGATAAAAATACCGGATGTAAGGTCGGTTTTGAGTCTGAAAATAAGTTGATAGGAGTTTTTATCGTCGTAGCCCAGTTTTTTTTGTTCGAATAAGCTCAATTGTTTTCCTGTATCGGGGTCGGCATCCACTTTTTCAAGCTGGTAGATATGGCTGTGGACGGTTGCGATGCCGGCATTTGAGCGCCCTTGGTCAAAACCTTTTACGGAGACCAAAATACTGTGTTGAAGGTCGACATAGTGAAAAAGTTCTTTGAGTTTAGGAGCCAATTTATCGCGCAGGATTTTAGCTGCCCGTCCGGTGGTGGCGCCTATTTTGAGGGTTTTATTTTTCTTTTGAACCATTTCGGCAATATGGCCAATGAGCGTGGTTTTCCCCGTGCCGGCATAACCTTTGAGCACAAATACCTTGGAGGATGGATTGTCCAAGAAGGCCTCGATGCGGTCAAGGGCTTGCTGTTGTTGGGGGGTGGGGTTCATCATCGGGTGATTTTGGTTAATATTGGATATGCTCTGAAACGGACAAACCGGAATTTTACGATTTTCTCGTCGCTGCGTTCTTCAACTATGCGATGTGTGGTGCTGGCATAACAAGTTATACCGGCTTGCTGGAATAAGCCGACAAGAGCAAAAGTAAAGGTGAGTTCGCCCATCAGGTGGACGAAAAAGCCGGCAGGGTATTGTTCAATGATTTGATGAAAAAATGCCTTGGCCCGACTTTCCACTTCCCGGGTATCCCAATCGGGGTCAATATTAGGGAAAGGAATATCTTTTACTTGGCCAAACTTGCCAATGGCTGTTTGTTTTTGTTTGTCGGACCATCGCTCAAAGGGATGGTTGGAGATGTTGAGGAGCATAGCCAAATCATTGGATAATTGTTCTAAAATCTACCAGCTTATTATTTTGATACAAATCTTCGATTGTAAGTAATTTGATACGATATAAATCAGCGCGTTCCAGGTTTGCATTATTAATTTCTTCCTTAGAGTCCAATGTGATAATAAAACTGTTTGCGAACAATCCAAAATTGTTATTAAGTGCCTTTGATTTGTAGATAAAATTTGTCAATAAAGGTCCTTTTTTGTTATCTAACCCTTCAAAAACGGAAGTTTTGGCTTCAATTATATATAATTTATTATTATATGTAAAAATAACATCAAATTCATTTATAACATCTTTATTTTTCAATATTGCGCCCAAACCGATTTCATCATCTGAAAGGGAAAGGTCTTCCTTGGTTTTATAATAGAGTAATTCCTCAAACCATTCGCCGGATAAATATTTGATAAGCTTTTTGGGAATATTATTTTCACCCGTTGTGCATTATAAAAATATGATAAAAAGTCGTTCATGTTACGAATAAAATTCGTATATTTAGTTGTCAATCAATAAATTAAATAACCATGAACGACTTTTATGCAAGTTACAAAAAAATCTT
>JALWYR010000224.1 GCA_027003085.1 Flavobacteriales bacterium | reverse complement strand
AATGTGTCATTCCGACGGAGCCGCGTAGCGGCGACGAGGAATCTCAACACGGATATTTCATCCGAGGCGGAATATTACGTTCCCATTGTCCGGCCCGTGAAGAGATTCCTCGGCGTTTTGCCTTGCTTACGCCGGCAAAACTCTGTCGGAATGACACCGCTCTGCTATTGTAAATATTGAAGGCGAAAACCGCATTACGGGAATGACAAAGAAAGGCAAACCGGATCCCCCGGATTCACGCCGCAGCCTGTGCCCGCGTAGGCGGGTGCGGGAATGACATATAGGAGCAACACGGGGGAAACCTCCCGCTCCGTTGATGTTACACTCGCCCTTTGGGTATTGATGGAAAAAATCCAAGATTCGCGAAGCGAATAAAAAATCTTTTTCACCAAAATAGGCGGGCAAAATTTGGAAACCCAGGGCGAAGCCCGCCAAATTTTTGACCGCGGTTTTAGGGGCGTCATAAATTTCACTCCTATGACGCCCCGAAAAATTTATTGCAAAAGTGCCCTTATCTTTGTTCGGTGAAGCCCAACAAAAAACATTTTTAATGATTTGGTTCTTTCTTTTGGGCAAGCAAAAGAAAGAACAAGGAAAACATAAAGCAATCCGCTTCCATCCCTGGCGCGTTTGGCGCGTGATAAATCGCGCTTGAACGATAAACATTGAACTGATGACCAGTAATTTGCTTTTTTTTGTAACTTTAAAGAAAAAATGGCACGCAAAAAATCCTGGTCCGAAAAAATGCAGCCCGAAGGGCTGCCCAAAATCGTCCGGCTCGACGATAAACAATCCAAACGGCTGGGCGGAGCCAAAACCATGGTGGTGCCTCATCCCCAAGATGTGTATGAATTGATGGCACAAGTGCCGCGCGGACATTTGCTTAGCGTTCCGCTACTACGTAAAATGCTGGCCGGAAAATACAATACCGATACCGCTTGTCCGCTCACAACAGGTATTTTTATATGGATTGCCGCCAATGCTTCGCAAGAAAAAGCCGACAAAGGCGAAATTCCCGAACCCATTCCGTGGTGGCGCACCGTGAAAGCCAAAGGTGAATTGGTGGCCAAATATCCCGGCGGCATAGAGCGTCAAGCGGCACATTTGGAAGCCGAAGGATTCGACATTGTTCAAAAAGGCAGAAAATTTTTTGTAGCCGACTTCGAGCGTTATTTGCTGTAAAAAATTTTTGCGCGGGAAAACAAGCGCAGGTTAATTATGAATTTTGAATTTTGAATTATGCGTTGATTTTCAATCTCATATAGTTCTTTAAAAACATAATAGCGCCGGTTTCCCGCGCCCCGAGGAGACCGAAGGACTCCGAGGGTCGCAAGGAGACACCGCAGGTGGCTCCGCAGCGTGCGAAGGGAGACCAACGCGAAGCCATAGGCGAAGCGTGCCGGCTCCCTGAGCTGCGGAGGCAGACCGCAGGGCTGCCGGAGCAGGCGAAGAAGACCGCCGCCGCCGAGCGAAGCGAGGCGGCAAGTGGCTTCGGAGCCCGCGGAACAAGACAAGGGGCGCCGGCGCCGCGCCTGCGGCGCGGGGCCGGCGGCGCAAATCAAGGGGGACTTTTCCGGTAGAAACAATGTTTTACAACCGGACCCGGACTAAACAATTCGCCGGAACAATTTTTGCGCCGCCGGCTGCGGAATTCCATTCCGCCGCCGGCGCCCCGAAGGCTTGCGGAGCGTCACTATCACCTTCACCACATCGTAGGCGTTAACCCTAACGCAAGATTTTGCGGTCGAGGCGGCGACCGTCGTCCAGAAGGATACGCATAAGCAAGGCCTGTGATGGAATGTCGCGTAAGTCCATAAGCATTTCGCGCACCGATGCCGCATTTACACGACGGATTTCGCGTCCCCACATGTCGAAAACACGAATTTCGGCCATGGGATACGGACTGCGAATGCGGAACAATCCGTTGCGGCTTCCTACCATAATTTCACCGGCCAAGGTGTTTCCGGCCTTCAAACTGCGTTGTCCGAAAATAAAGGTAAATCGCGAAGGATCGTCGCCGGCATAAGCGGTAAAACGATACGGGCCGCTACGCAGGTCGTGCACCGTTTGCAACAAATGGTCTTCTACAAACACCGGAATGCTGTCCAAAACGCCTTCGGCACGGTTGATGCGTAGCAGCATAGGCCGGTTGGCGGTGGAGAAAATACCAGCTTGCACATAACGGGTGCTTCCGTCCCAAGCCTGACGCCCTTGAATAACACAGCGGACGCTATCGTCGGACCAAGTGTAAAGATAAGCCGAACCCGTAAGCATGTGGCGGGCGTCGTAGAGCCGGTCGCGGTTGTTGGTGGCACCGTTGATAAAGGCAACCAGGTTTTGGCTGTATATGCCTTCGTTTTCGGCTTGTAAATCAATCCAAATACGGTTGAGGGGTAAGCCACGGTTGATAAAGTAATCGTTATGTCCGGCACTACGATGACTGTTGTGGAACGAAACGGTTCCCGACGAGGTGGCTTCGATCATAAAGCCCAAGCCGGAGGGAACATACCGGCCCAGGGTTTGCCCCGACCCGCTACAAGCTGCGGTTCCGCCGGTTCCCACCGCGTAGGATGTATAACCGGCCTGCTGGTGATGACCTTGGGCATCGAGCCCGGCACAATTGGTCCAGGCATAATAGCTTCCCTGCACATTGGTATTGTCGTTGGCAAACAAATCGAAATCCAAGGCCGAAGGATAAGGATTGCCCAGCAGGTTCCAGTCGTCGTTATCTTGTCCACCCGTTCCGTTTACCGTTACCGAAACATCGATTTGACCGTTGTTGAACGGATCGCTGGCGTGTTGGAAACTCACGTCCAAACTTCCGCCCGAATAACTCACCGGCGCCGAAATGGCCACACCGTTGCCCACCACAAACACATCCGAAGCTGTGCGCGCCACCCAACCGGGATTGGGATTTTGAGCAGGGTCTTGCAGAGCAGGGTCAAAGGCGTAGTACCGCCATGCATTGCTAAGAATACTTCCCAAGGTCAAGGCATTGGAATTGATGGGCGATGACCAAAAAACGTAATCATAGTAATGATTGAGCGGCAAAGTGGTTTTGTCCATACGGAAGGTTCCGCTACCCGAAATGCTCGAATTATCGTCGGTTTGTACCAATTCGCCGTGGTTATGAACGATGATACTTCCGTTGTTGGTAATATTTCCACCGGTTTTCAGGTAATGGTCGTCGGAAATGTCCAGGGTTTTGCCCGAAGCGACACTAAGGTTGCCGGTCATCACCAGATTGCCCGATTGGCTCAAATCAAAATCGTTTTGCAAGTCCACATTCGGGAAAGTTTCATCACCCGAAGGGTCGGCCGTGGTGATGGTTTGCGAAGCGGAACCCACAAAATGCACCGTTCCGTTTCCGCCGTCCAGTCCGCCGGATCCTTCCTGATTGTTCCAGTTTCCATATAAATACAAATGGCCGTCGGATGAGGTTGTATTATCGCCATCGCTCAAATCCAATAGCGCTCCGCTTTCGATGGTCAGGTTGCCATGCACTTCCAGTTTGTCGTTATCCGTGTTTACTTCCAACCAAATACCGTCTTCGATCGTCAGGTTATTGGTCTTGGCCATTTGCGAATATAAATTGGCATCGGTGGCGCTTGCATCCACAATAACTTCGTTCGATGCCGAACCGGAAATGGTTACGTCGGTATTTTCGCCGGGTACGGTGAGGTTGTCCCAGTTGGAACAATCGAACCAGTTGGTATTGTTGGTTCCTTTCCAAAGCCCGGCGCTATGGGTGGACGTGGCTATGGTCATGGCCGGGCATGAGGTATTGTTTTTATAATTGTAGCCGCCATTATCGTAATCGGCATTGGTGGAATAGGTATCCCAGTTACTTTCATCATTTATCAATGCAATCCAATCGAGTTTGTCGTTGGTGGTGGTTGAAAAATCGGGATCCACCGGGTCGTTGAATTTCACTTTTCCGCCACCCGAAGGCGCCACGGTGGTAAAACATTTGGAGAAAGGATAGAGGTTTGACCATTGGGGTCCATCGGTTCCGTCTCCCACACCATCATCCCAACCGCTTTCGGTCCAGCCGTACAATACATTACCGTTATAGGTTGCATCGTGATTTCCTGCGGTTCCGTTGTTCCAAACACCGCCTTGCATAATCCAAACATCGTCGTCGTTGTTCAGGTTAAACCCGCCTTGGCCGGCGATGAATTCTTTTTGCCAATTGTTGTCTATGTTGCCGCAAGTATAAACATCAAAATGATCGGCACTTTTAATATTTCCGTTGGTTTGATCGTTGGTTTCCAGTACAATGATGGTGCCTTTGGAAAGTACCGAGCCGGTACGGGTAATGGCAATCACCCCTTCGGTGTTGCCCCATTTCCCGGCCACTTCGCGTTCGTAGCCGTTGTCGGTAAGAATAATTTTGGTACCCGGTTTAATGTCCTTGAAACAAACAAAGGCAATTTGGTCGCCGGAACCGTCGCCAGTCGATCCCGGTTGATTGTCAATATCCGTATTCACGGCCAAAATGGCCAAATCGCCGGGTTCCAGGATGGTAATATCTTGCGGAACGGCACTCACTTCGACGCCGCCGGACCAATCGGTTCCTTGGCGGACGAAAATTTCAAAATAATAAGTGGTTCCATTGGTCAGGTTGGTAACCGTTACTTCGGTTCCGGTTCCCTTGTACACCACTTGGTTGGGACCGGAATAAACCGTATTGGCCGTGTACGCCGAACCGTCGCCCGAAGGCGTGAAATCTATGCCGGCGGTTTCGTTGGCCACCACCAAAATTTCGTCAAAACATCCGGTTGCAGGATTGACCCAGGTTACTTCGGCTTGCTGGTTGAGACCCGTAGCATTGGTGCCGCTAACATCGTTCAGTTCAATGGTTTCGGTCAGTTGCGTTCCATCGGAATACCGGTACAAAGTTCCATTGGCCGAATAGGCAAACACTGCGAAGGTGTAGGACGTGCCATTGGTGAGTCCGGTGATGCTGACCGAAGTTCCGGTTCCTTTGTACAAAATTCGCGAATAAGGCGTGGTGCTTCCATAGGTGGGCGCTGCCGAATAATCGGAATTTTCGCCCAGGTTGGCATTGGGATCCAAAGAATTGACCGAATGCGGCGTGGCACCTTCGCGGGCCACCACCAAGTAGCCATCGTAATTTCCGCTTGCCGGAGCCGACCAACTTAAATCTATGCTTGTTTCGCCAATACAACCGCTCGAAAATGCGTCCGGGGTTTCGGGTGTGGTATAAAAACTGTCGGTGGCCGGCGTGCCGGAAGTATAGTAATCTTCGCTTCCGGGCGAACAATTGTATTCATAGATGGTGGCGTAGTACAAAGTACCCGGCGTAAGCCCGGTAACATCCACGGTGGAACCGTTTCCGTTGTAAACCACATATTCACCGTTGCCGCTCACATCGGTAGCCGCACTGTAATCGCTGTTGGCCGTATAGGTGTTTCCGTCGGTGGGAACAAAGCTGACGGCACTGCCTTCGCGCATAACCACAATGCGATTATCACCGTCGCCGTTGGTCCAATTGAGCGTAAGCGAGGTGGTGGCGATGTTTTGGGGCGAATTGGCATGAAAAGTAGCATCCGTCGTTGGTTCGGAGCAAGCGCCGCAATTCATGGTATGCGAACCCAGATGCGACACATCATCAATACCATAACCATCCCATTCCACGGCAGGGTCAAAAGCATCCGAGCCATTGGTATCGCCGGCCGTTACGCTGGATTTTCTTACAAGCGTATGGTCTAAGGTTGTAGTGGACCCGCTTCCCCATTCGTCGCCGGGATCTTCACCGATTTTTCCGATAATATCCACCGACTGGCCGGTGGCGGTGTTATAAAGTTCCACGGCATCATCACCGTTGAAGGATAAACTTCCACTTGTTTGATCGGGGGTTCCGCTCCAAGCGGTAGCCAATGAATGGGCTATGACAAACACATCGCCATCGGCCAGGCTAATATTGTTTAAAGCAATTGTAATTGAAGGCGATGTTCCCCCGTTGGAATAAATTTTTATTTGATAATCCCCCATATTTACGGCACTGCCCGTACCATTATAAATCTCCAAATACTTATTATTGCTACTCCCTTCCACATATTCCGAAATAATCAATTCCGAAGCACAGGCGGCATCGTTTACCGTGTAGCTTTGTTCGGCCGATGTTTTTTCTTCGGCATTATTATCCAACACGTAAATTTCGTAGTAAACCGTGGTGCCGTCGGCTTGGGCGGGAATATCGCTATCGGTAACATAAGTGTTTCCCGAAGACAAACTCATATTGATGGTATTATTCAAGTTCCCGCTCGTAGTTCCCCAATGCAATTCCACACCTCCCACGCCGGCATCGGCCGTAACGTCGGCCGACACGCTAACGGTTTCCCACGAATGCACGGGCGAAGGCGAATGGGTGATATTGGTAATATAAATATCGTTCACCACCAATTGCCCCGACTTATTGGAACCGCCCGAACCGTAGGTATTTTCCCAAAAACCACCGTTGTAACCTCCATAGGCATAAGGTCCGCCGTTGATTTTGAACCGGCTGGCGTAGTAGTAGGTGCCACCCGAAGAAATTTGTGCACCCAAATCGGCCTTAAATTCGTCGTTATTGCCCGAATCCACATTATAGGTAGCCGCCACCCAGGTCCAATCCGAAGCATTGGCCGGATCCGAAGGGTCGTTGTCCACCGTGCTGTAACCTATCCATGCTTGAATACCCGCACCCGGATTATTGGCATCGGCATTGGTCAGCCCATCCTCATAGATTTGGGCATATACCACAAAAGAATTGCCCGGTGCGGAAATATTTCCGTTTTCGGGATGTTGCAAATTGCACCAATCCACCACGTCGATGGTCAGCTTACCCGATTTGTTGGAACCCGAACCCGAATAGGGCGAATCCCAAAATCCTCCGCCCGAACTGTTGTAGCCGCCGTATTTGAAGGGGCCGCCATTGAGCCGGAAACGGCTGGCATAATAATAGGTACCCGGACTTCCTATGGCATTTTCCAAATCCACCGAATACTCGTCGTTGTTGCCCGAGTCACCGTTATAGCTGGCCGCCACCCATGTCCAATCCGAAGCATTGGCCGGGTCGGTGGGGTCGTTATCCACAGCGCTATATCCTATCCATGCCTCAATGCCGGAACCTTGCCCGGATGCATCGGTAACGCCGGGCTCATACACCTGGGCATAGACCGTAAAACCGTCTCCCGAACGAACGTTGCCATCGGGCGGCCATTGCAGGTTGCACCAGTCGGGGGTGCCGATAACGGTACCAATTATCCTGACATTATCAACCATTAATACTTCATCGGCTGCATTGGTTGTCATTTTAATGATAACCTGCAAATTATTGAAAGTACCGGATACATCGAACGTAAAGTCCTGCATTGCTTTACTCAATTGTGCTGAACCTCCGTCATCACTTGTAGTGCCATCCAAATCAACATCTTGATACATCCTGCCGTTTGTTCCATCACCACCTTGATGGTCATAACCATAAAAAGCACCGACTAATGTTTCGGCGCCACCATCCTTTTTTACATAAACCTTGATATAATCGCCGGAATCGTATTTATCTTGCTCGCCGGAACCCACTGCCACCTGCACTTTAATATCCGAATATCCGGTAACATCCGTATTGACAATTGTTAAAACTTTTGGTACAGAGCCACTATCGTCCATATCTTCACCGGCATACATTTTTGTGCCGTCACCACCCGTTACTCCGGCATCAATTTCGTCTTTACCATTTCCGGTAATATCTATTCGTTGCCAATAATCATTTGGATCCGTACCCCCGAATTCTGTATCTGCCGAATAATCAACAGATGCCCCATTCGGTGCATTTTCAAAACTTTCTTGATGAATAATGGTTTGTCCCCTTAAAGCGAGTAAACTACCAAAAAAAAGCAGGGTCAAAACATAATTACGCATATCAATTTTTTTTATTTTAGCAATTGTAAACATAGGAATAAACATTATTATTTAAAAATTAAAATGAATTTTTTATGAACAATTTTTCAACAGGAAAATCGTCTTTAAACCATTGTTTTTCAAATCATTGAAATTGACGATATAAAGCTAGTGGAAAATTTGATTTTAAACACCGGTATTTATTCGAAGTAATGTAGTAATTTTGTAGCGGATTTAGTTCCGCCCCGGCGGATGAAAAGGGAACCGGGTGAAAATCCCGGGCTGTCCCCGCAACTGTGAGTCCGCGACACTTGGCACATCATGCCACTGTTCCGATGCGAACGGGAAGGCGTGCCAAGCATGCGGCGAGCCAGGAGACCTGCTAAATCCACAAACCCCACACACAGAACCTTCGGGCGAAAGGTTCAGGGAACCATGCATAGAGTCATTGTCTACATATCACTCCTCTTCGTTTCCCGTGCAATTCTTGCCCAGGAGATTGAAAGCTATCCTCCCCAACAGTTGGATACGGCAACCGTTTATGCTTCCGGATTTATTGAATCCAAAACCGATTCGCTTTTTATCCTGAACGACACCGCCGGAATCAACGTCCTCACACCCGCCCGGTGGCTGGCCGGTCAAACACCCTTTCAAACCCGCATCTATGGAGCCGGAATGACGGCCGGTCTCAGTTTGCGTGGTGCTCCCGTATCCCACGTTTTGGTAGTTTGGAACGGCGTTCCGCTCAATTCACCCTTCAACGGACAAACCGACCTTAACACATTGTCTGCCGGTTTACCGGGGAAAATTACACTGTATCGCGGCGGGCTCTCCCAAACTTTCGGCAGCGGTGCCATGGCCGGTGCCTTGGTGATAAACGATCCCTTGGAATTTGATGGAGGCGCACATATACGCACACATCTGCGTGCCGGCCAGTACGGACTGCGCTACGGACAAATCCAAGGACAACAATCCGGTAAACGCTGGTCAGTCCGTTTGGGTGCCGATTGGGAGGAAAACGATAATGACTTTCGCATACCGGCTATCGGTTACGTAAACCGCAATGCCCGTATCAACAGTCGGCATTTGAATCTCGGAGCGGGATTCCGGCAAGGAAAAAACCTGTGGCAAACATACCTGTTGCATAATTATTCCGACCGTTATCTTCCAGGAACCCGGACCACCCTTTCCCGTAGCCGCCTGCTGATGGAACAAACCGCTTGGCAAGTAAATTGGAAACGCCAAACCAATCGTGGTGGTAACTTGAATGTACTTGGCGCCATGGTGGATGAAAATTACCGGTATTATTACATGGATGGCGGGACGGTTTCGGGCAAGGGAAATGCCCGTTCCTATTTTTTTAAAACAGCTTACGACTGCCGTTTGGGCCCTGTTTCCACCAGCTTGAATTATTCGTTTAGTTTTGTCGAAGGCCGAACGCTTAATTTCGACCGTCATATTCGTCTGCTTCATACTTTGTCGGCCAATGCCGAATACCGTTACAAAAATATTGATTTGGAAGCAGGCCTTCGCCTGCAAGAAACGCCTGAATCACCCATTCCGCCCACCGGTTTTGTGCAAGCGGGATGGCAACCGATACACCATTACAAAACCGCACTACTCTTTTCCACCAATTTCCGCCTGCCCACTTTCAACGACCTGTATTGGCAACCCGGCGGCAATCCTTCGCTCCGGCCCGAAAGTAATCGCGAATGGGAATGGATTCACCAATGGTCGTCCCGTGGCTTATACCTCCGCCTTTCCACCTACTACCGCATCAACCGCAATCTGATTCGTTGGGTGCCCGGCAACAACGGTCTTTGGCATCCGGTCAATATCGAACGCACCCGTGCGCGCGGCCTGGAATGGAGCGGGCGGTGGAAAAAAACTACCGGACCGTGGAATTTTAGTCTTTCGGCCTCCTACAATATCCAACGGGTTATCGACCTGCAAACCGGCCGCCTACTCAGCTACACGCCACAATACTTGTGGACCACCGGTTTGCGTGCCGGATGGAAAAAAATTTACCTGCGCCCGCAGGTCAAATTCCAAAGTTTCTACTACACCGATGCTTCAAACACACATTTTGCTCCGCAAATATTGCTGGTTGGTTTGCAAGCGGGTTGGCATTATAAAAGATTTCGCATTGACCTCGACATATCCAATTTGCTTGACACCTACTACGAATGGATGCCCGGACGCCCCATGCCGGGGCGGACAGGAAGCATCGGCTTGACATATGATATTAACCTGAAACCAAAAAATAATAACTAAATTTCGCACTATGAAAACACAGCACTTCAAAAAACTGCTTTTCTCCGCCGCCATGGTAGCACTCCTGGCAGGCCGTTGTAAACAACCCGAACCCATTCCGCCCAAAGGCGACTACGACGGTGGATATTTTGTGCTCAACGAAGGCCAATTTATGCACGACAACGCCTCGGTCAGCTTCCTGTCCGAAGACCTTCAACAGGTGGAAAACGACGTGTATGCCAATGTAAACGACAACCAAACCCTGGGCGATATTGCCCAATCCATGTTTGTCAATGGTGACAAAATTTATTTCCTGGTCAATAATTCCGACCGCGTTGTGGTGGCAGGCCGTTGGGATATGAAACACAAAGGCATTATGAATTCCTATGTTAAGGCGCCACGCTATATGGTCAAAGTTTCCGACCGCTATGCCGTTATGTCCAACTGGGGCGAAGTGTTCGACAACAATTGGAACGATGTGGAAGACGACTATTTGGCCTGGGTGGACTTGGAAAACGATGTGGTTTCCGACACTTTGCATGTGGATTTGGGCCCCAACCAAATGGTTTACCAAAACAGCAAACTCTATGTGGGCATAGCCGGCGTAAGCCAATCCCGTAACAAAGTTTTGGTGCTCGACCCGGTGTCCAAACAAACGATTACGGAAATTTCCACCGGCGACCGTCCCAAATTCCTGGCCAAGGACAGCGACGGGCATATCTGGGTGCTCAGCACCGGAAATGCGGCATGGACAGGTAACGAAACGGCCGGTAAACTGCAAATCATCGACCCGGCCACCGACACGGCCGTCAAGGAATTCAATTTCCAAACCACACAACACCCCGAATATTTGGCCTACAATGCCGACAATCACAAAATGTATTTTATCCTCGATGGCAAAGTTTATGCCATAAGTTTTAACGATAGCGCCTTACCCACAACGCCCGTTGTGGATTTAAGCGGTGATGTAACCAAACCCTACGGACTTTACTACCACGATGGCAAACTCTTTGTAACCGATGCCGTGGATTATCAAACCGCCGGAAAAACCGTGGTTTACGACACGCAAAACTATCACAAAGTGGCCGAGTTGAATGTAGGATTATTACCCAACAGCGTCCGGTTCAACCGATCCGACCGGTAAGGGTTCATTTCGATAAATATTTTTATCCGGTGCCTTCGGGTGCCGGATTTTTATTTTGACGCTCCGGCGCCCTGCGGTCGCCTTCGCGGCTCCGCAAGCCGTCGGGGCGCCGGCGGCGGAATGGAATTCCGCTGCCGGCGGCGCAAAATTTTGCGGCCATTGACAACAAATGATTTAAAGTTTCGACTACGCCATTCCCGGAAAACCCTGCCGTGATTTTGCGCCGCCGGCCCCGCGCGTGAGCGCGGGGCCGGCGCCCCTTGTCTTGCTCCGCCCTCCGGGAGCCTTCGGCTTCCAAGCGGTCGGTGCCAAGCCCGCGCCTTGTCTCCCTCCGGCACTCTGGCAGTCCTGCGGTCTGCCTTCGTGGCTCCGGGAGCCGGCACGCTCCGCCTGCGGCTTCGCGTTTGTCTCCCCTCGCAGGCTGCGGAGCCCTTCGCACTTCGCAAGCTCAGTGCTTGGTCTCCTTGCTTGTCGCCGGGCCGGCGGTGCCGTCCCGGCTCATTGCCGGCGAGCCAC
>JALWYR010000223.1:190-11866 GCA_027003085.1 Flavobacteriales bacterium | reverse complement strand
TTCCAAACGCCGTATTCAATTCCCCGGTTGTATTTGAATATAATGCATGCACACCGAAAGCGGAATTATTTTGACCGCTCGTATTGGAATAAAGTGCTTTGTTGCCTACTGCCGTATTCAGTTGCCCAGTGGTATTTAATAGCATAGCTTTATAACCTACGGCAACATTATTAAAACCGGAAGTGTTATTGCGTAAACTAAAATATCCTATACCAACATTGGAATTATCCGTTTGATTATCATTAAGTCCCGCATCTATACCAATAAAAATCGAAGAACCATCATCACTTCCGTCATCATCGGAACGGGCATCGGCCAGGTCATTAAGCTTGATGGCGCCGGGGGCGACACCGCCGGCTTGTAAGGCATATTTGGCAAAGGGAACGTATTTGAATTCACCGGTGCCAAAATCCTGATATCCGCTTCCGGTGTCGATCTCCACTTTTAGGAAATACGGCCCGGCGCTCCAATCAATGGTGCCAAAATCCCCCGATATGACCGTGCCCTCACCCACATCGAAGGCCACGATTCCATTGGCATCGGTGGTGCCGGAATGGGTTTCTTTATACACCGTTGAACTTCCGCTGTCCAAAATGCTAAATCGTATGGCCACCGTATGGTTTGCCAATACGGATCCGTTTTCGGACAGTAAAGCCTTGTATTTGAAACCGTTCTGGGAAAAACTTCCCACAAAAGTGAAAACGAAAAACAAAAAAGACAACAAGGTTTTCATGGCAAAGTGGTTTTGGTTTACACTACAAAGGTAATAAAAGTTACAATATGTAAACAGGAAACAAAACACAATTTTCTAAATTTATGGAAAATATCAAGTCTGGTATTTATTTTTGGGCGCCCGGGCGCTGGCGTTCGCACAAGCCGCCGTTCATCGCCTCGGGCTCGCCCGGCGGCGTGCTCACGCCGCGCCCGCCGGGCTGTACGCTTAAATTCGCCTCGGGCCGCGGCGGTTTGCTATGGGCCGGCTGCGATGTCTCCTCAATACTTCGGAGCCTGCTCGCCGGCAGCAAACCATGCCGCGCCCCTTCGGCTCATACCGCTCCCATCCCTGGCGCTGTATAATCCGATAACCGGCGGATTAAACCATTATCAAACGGATGGACTTCGGCTTATTCACATCAAATTTATTTCCTTCATTCAAGCAACACAATACAGTCGATATAAACTCGTCGGGTATCGGTTACTATCCGCATTTCACTAAAAACAAAGTTTATCCCTTTTCCCTTAAATTTGCCGCCAAAAATACCGTCATATGAAACACCGGCTCGGCTTTATTTTATATTTGACCGCTTGGGCGCTCGGCGCGCAACCGGCCGATACTTTGTCGGTTGTCCGGATCGAACCGGGTATCACCGGAAACACTTATTACCTCAGCCTACATCCCGATAGCCTGGCCGGCGGCGGAAATGCCACGCTTAGCGGCTTGCTTCGAAATACCCCGTCGATCGATATACGCGGGGGTGGAGCGGGCGTGGGATTTGGCGACCTGTCCATCCGCGGTGGAACCTTCAACCAAGCCGCCGTGTTCATCAACGGCATACCCACGGGCAATCCGCAAACCGGCCATCATTTGCTTCAACTGCCCATCGACCCTTCATCATTACAAAGCGTTCAAGTCATCGATGGAAGTATCGGCTTTGCCGGTTTTGGAAACACCTATGCCGGTGCCGTCAATCTGATAAGCAAAACCGGCGGCCCGTCCGACTTGCTACTCGAAGCGGGCCAATACGGATTGTTTCACAGCGCCGTCAATCTGCGCACAACCCAAGGGCGAAACGGACATTTCCTTCTTAGTCATTATTTTACCCGATCTACCGGCTACCTAACCCGCGACGATGTAAACAATACGGATCTTTTGTCCTACGGACAATTCGGCGTTTACCGGAACCGCCCGGATGCCCGTATCCGTCTGCTAATCCAAGGCGGATGGCAACAAAAAAAATTCGGTGCCAACCGGCTTTACTCACCCTATTTTCCCTGGCAATACGAACGGCTACGCAACGTCCATGCGGGCCTGCGCATAACCACAGGCAACCGCTGGAAAACCGGGCTCATGCTGGCTGCCAACCTGCTCAAAGACCGCTTTGAACTGTTTCGCGAAGACCGTTTTACCTACCGCAACGGTTACTATATTCACAATGCCGACACCGCCGCCTATGCTCCCGGAGTTTATTACCGCGGCGCCAATATTCACCATAGCGGCGATTTCTCGGCCGCGCTGTTTGCCCGCGGCAGCATCCAAAAGGCGGGTAAACCTCTCCTGGGAATTCGTATCCAAGCAAAGCGACGTTTTCAAAACATTTACGGAAACAAATTGGGCACCCCGGGACGCGATAGCATCTATTTGCCCGCCGAACGCTTATGGCTTAACCGTTCGGCTGTTCGCATCACCGACCTTTGGACATTGGGCTTAAAGGAATTGTTTTGGCAAGACGGTCACATCGAAACGGCCTTTTCGTTGCTCCGCTACGGAAATCATTATTATCCGCTGGGAGGTATCCGGCTGCAAAAAAAACTGGGCACATCCGGCCACGCACTTGTCCTGCGGGCCGGCAGCGGTTTTCGCTTGCCCACTTTTACCGAGCTTTTCTACAACGGGCCCACCAACCGCGGTAATCCCGGCTTGGAACCCGAACGGAATTGGGAATTGGAATCAGGCATTATAAGTCATCGGCATACACTAAAATGGAAAGTGCATGTTTTTTACCGTTACGAAATAGCATCCATCGATTGGATACGTTATCCCACCGACAGCCATTGGCATGCCGAAAACCTGTGCAACCGCGCCATGGCCGGACTAAGGGCCGAAATAGCTTATCGCCTTGATTCACCCTGGCTCCGCAAGATGGAACTCAGCTACCAATATCTGTCCGATAACCGCCCATCCGTGCATTTCGACTCCAAATATGCACTCGACTATCTGCGTCATTACGCCATACTAATATTGACACAGCAACCCTTGAAAAAACTGTCGTTCCGGTGGACGGCACGCTTCAAATCCCGCCACGGTGATTATGCGGTATCCGGCCCCGGAGGTCTTGTATTCAAACCCTATAAAGCCTTTGTTTTGCTGGATTTCGACGCCCGCTTTCGCGTCACCAAGAAATTAAACCTGTTTGTTCACGGCTTTAACCTTACCGGCGTCCACGCCTATGATTCGGCCTTTGTACCAATACCCGGCCGTTGGATTTCGGGCGGGGTTCGGTCGTTTTTTTAAAAGTGAATATGTATATCGTTAACTTTCACAACGCGGTTTTAAATATCTTATACCTCCATAATAAATTTCTATACGAAAAGTAATGTAAATTATATTACAAACCGGAAATTCTATTTATATTTGTTCCAAACAAACCTAAAAAACCCAAACCGACTATGAAAAAGTTTCTTACTTCCCTGTTTATCCTGGCACTCTTGACCGGATTGAACACCGCTTGCAGCGAAAACAGCCGACAAAAGGCCGACCAAGCCGTCGAACAAACCAATGATGCCGTTAAAGATGCGGCCGACCAAAGCAAAGAAAATGCCGGTGACGCCGCTCAAAAAGCCGGTGACCGGGCCGCTAAATTCGACCCTGCCAAACATTTTGCCGAAATCGACACCAATGGTGACGGAAAGGTTACCAAAGATGAATTTGCTGCCCACTTCAAGGACGAATTCACCAAGAAAGATGCCAACAAAGACGGCAAATTGGACAAAAACGAATGCAAAAAAGCCGATCAATTCGACACCGACAAAGACGGCTTTGTCAATGCCGACGAATTCGCCAAAGGCCACGAAGATATGTTTACCCGAATCGATGCCGACAACAGTGGTGATTTTTCGAAAGATGAATTTCTGAGCTTCATGAAACAAAAAATGGCCGAAAAAGCCGATAAAAAAGCCAAATGCGGTGCCGGTAAATGCGGCGCAGGTAAATGTGGCGGCGGAAAATAATTTTTGCTAACTTGTGTGCATGTTCGCACATCATCGCATACAACGCCGGAAGTTCCTCCAATGGACACTTTCGGCGTTTTTTCTTTCAACAGTTCCTTGGTATTGGTCATGCCGTCGAACTACCGGGAAACCTAAACGGGAATTATGGCTAGCCCTTGCCGGAACCCTTTTTCCCGGTCAGCCCGATGTCCGGAAAACCGGATTTTACCGTCATCTACGCTTTGTGGTGTCCGACAAGAACTACGACCCCGATATTCGCCGCAGCTTGATCGACGGGTTCGAGCAATTTGAGCAATTTATCCATAATAAAATTCCCGGATTTGCACGACTTTCATTCGAAAAACGAAGCGATTGGTTAAAACGCTATATCCGGTCGAATCCACAGGCCGAAAACTGGCTCGCACGTGTATTGACCGTCATTTGGGAAGCCACCCTGCTCGACCCGCATTACGGGGTCAACAAAAAGATGATCGGCTGGAAATGGCTACATCACCCCTTCGGCCATCCACGCCCCGACGCAACCGCCGACTATTTTTCGCTGCTGCGCAAACGACAAAAATCCGAAACCATTCAGCGCCTCTAATAGACACGCACATCCCAATCGCGGTAAACCGGAAATTGCTCACGGTAACGATCCAATTTTTCCCTTTCAAGCGTGTGAAATCCCAAACGCTCCTGGTGAGATTTGACCGTGTATTCCACATGGCCGTCCGGCCCGATAATGCGCGAATCACCGCTGTGTAAAACATGGTTTTTGTCACGCCCCACACGGTTTACCCAAATCACATAGGCCTGGTTTTCGATAGCACGTGCACGCAACAAAGGCAAATAGGCGTCTTTACGTTTTTCGGGCCAATTGGCCACATAGATCAAAACGTCGTAATCCAAAGCATCGGTTTCGGGATTCCAAGCATTGGCCGACCACACCGGAAACCTTAAATCATAACAAATATTCAAACGGAAACGCATACCCTCCCATTCCACAGTCATGGGGTCCGACCCGGGAGTAAACAATTTGTCTTCGCCAACAACCGAAAACAAATGCCGTTTGTTGTAATACACGTGCGTCCCGTCCGGACGGAACCAATACAGGCGATTGAAAAGTCGGCCGTTTTCATGGGCAAAGAGTCCAACCAAAATTTGCATACGCAATTCCTGCGCATAACGCCCGAAAAACTCAACCGCAGGCCGGTGGTCATAATGCCTTAAATAATTGGCGTTCATCGTAAATCCCGTAGTAAATGCCTCGGGAAAAATTACCAAATCCGCCGTCCGGTTGGTCTGATCCAACATGCGTGCCGCCAATTCCATATTACGTTTAGGACTTTCCCAAAAAATTTTGGGTTGCACCAAATGAATATTAAAATGTTTCTTCATAGGACAAGTGGTTTATTTTCAAAGTTATGAATTTTTTTTCATCCGCAATAATTTATGTAGCTTTGATTCCACGGGCACAAGTTTATTTTATGTCATCAAATCATTCATCTCCCCGTATCCTGGTAACCGGTGCCACAGGAATGCTAGGCCTGCATTATTTGATGCATGGAATCGAAAAAGGTTTAATCATGCGCGGATTATTCCGCTCCCGGCATTC
This sequence comes from Flavobacteriales bacterium, assembly GCA_027003085.1. Taxonomy (GTDB): domain Bacteria; phylum Bacteroidota; class Bacteroidia; order Flavobacteriales; family Flavobacteriaceae; genus JAADED01. The sequence goes on along the minus strand of JALWYR010000223.1, from coordinate 6,324 downwards.
ACTGGAAAAAGCCAAACGCCTTTTGCATTTGTATGACAAAGACGATTATTTTGAACAAATCGAATGGGTAAAAGGTGATGTTACCGATATTTTCGGCTTGGAAGAAGCATTGAAGGATGTGGACGTAGTTATTCACGCCGCCGCCCTTGTTTCGTTTGCCGGTCATGCCCGCCAAGCCCTGCTCGATATCAACTTTCAAGGCACTGCCAACATGGTCAATGCGGCTTTGGATGCCGGAATAAAATATTTCCTGCATATCAGTTCGGTGGCCGCGCTGGACGGGCAGGGTAAAATCGACGAAAAGGCCATTTGGACGCCATCGGCGCCACACACCTACTACGGCATTAGCAAGCATTTGGCCGAAATGGAAGTTTGGCGTGGTATGGAAGAAGGTTTGCCGGCCGGCATCATCAATCCCTCCATTATCATCGGACCGCCGGCCACCATCACCAAGCGCTGGACTAACGGCTTCGGCCGAACCCTGTCCGATTTGGAGCGCGGCCGTATTCCCTTCTACACCGAAGGAACAACGGGCTATGTGGATGTGGACGATGTGGTGGAAATCGGGTTTCGTATGCTGGAACAACGGGTAACAAACGAACGTTTTGTGGTTTCAGCCGAAAACAAATCCTTCCGCGAAATACTCGAACTGCTGGCACACGAATTGGGCCGCAAACCACCGCAAAGGCGCATCGGCCGAAATCTACTGGTAGGTTTTGCCCGGGCCGCCAATACGCTTGCCGCCTTGACCTTCCGGCCCAAACCCTATGACCTCGAAGCGGTCGAAGCGCTTTTTAGCAACACGTTTTACGACAACACCAAAGTGCGCAAACGTTTCCACTACGAATTTATCCCCATCGAACAAAGTATCCGCACGCTGGTCCGGCACTATCGCAAATCGCAAGACTGATTTCCGCCACTTGTCGTTGGCTTTTGACGGAAAAATCCACATATTTGCAGCGAACACGAAAATTTTTTTCGCCAAAACACCTACTATCATGGCACAAGACCTTTTCAAACACCCCGATTATTATCTGACCGACGAGCTCTTTACCGACGAGCAAAAACTGGTGCGCGAAGCCGCACGCGACTGGGTCAAACGCGAAGTAACCCCCATCATTGAAGAATACGCCCAGCGGGCCGAATTCCCCAAACACCTTATCCGGGGTTTGGGCGAAATCGGTGCTTTCGGGCCCTTTATTCCCGAAGAATACGGCGGCCCCGGACTGGATTATATGTCCTACGGCCTGATTATGCAGGAATTGGAACGTGGCGATTCGGGCATCCGTTCCACCGCTTCGGTCCAATCCTCTTTGGTGATGTTTCCCATTTGGAAATACGGAACCGAAGAACAAAAACAAAAATACCTCCCGCGCTTGGCTACGGGTGAAATTATGGGCTGCTTCGGGCTAACCGAACCCAACCACGGCTCCGACCCCGGCAGCATGGAAACCCGATTCACCGACCAAGGCGACCACTACCTGCTCAACGGCGCCAAAATGTGGATATCCAATGCCCCCTTTGCCGACATTGCCGTCGTTTGGGCCAAAAACGAAGAAGGACGCATCAAAGGGCTCATTGTGGAACGCGGCATGGAAGGCTTTTCCACCCCCGAAACCCACAACAAATGGTCGTTGCGCACCTCGGCCACCGGCGAACTGATATTCCAAGACGTCAAAGTGCCCAAAGAAAACCTCCTGCCCGGTGCCGACGGACTCCGCGCACCGCTTTCGTGCCTGGATTCGGCGCGTTACGGAATTGCCTGGGGCACATTGGGCGCCGCCATGGACATCTACGATACGGCCTTGCGCTATGCCCTCGAACGCCACCAGTTCGGCCAACCCATTGCCGGTTTCCAGCTCCAACAAAAAAAATTGGCCGAAATGATTACCGAAATTACCAAGGCCCAATTGCTCACCTGGCGCCTGGGCGTGCTGAAAAACGAAGACCGGGCCACTCCCGCCCAAATTTCCATGGCCAAACGCAACAATACGGCCATGGCCCTTAACATTGCCCGCGAAGCACGCCAAATTTTCGGAGCCATGGGTATCACCGGTGATTATCCCATTATGCGGCACATGATGAACCTGGAATCGGTGATCACCTACGAAGGCACGCACGATATTCATCTGCTCATTACAGGTTATGATATTACCGGCATCCCTGCTTTCAGGTGCAAGCCGAAAAAATAAATCCGGCACTCGGGCGTCCCCTGCCTTTTAGGACGCCTTTTTTTGGGCGCCCGGCCGCTCTCATTCATGCGGCGTTGCATCACAATCTTTGATGCAACGCCCCGCCGCCGGCTTTCGCCTTCGGCTCATCCGCCGGCGCATTCATGAGGCGGCCACCGCGTGCTCCGCTCAAACGGGCCGGCCGCCCGCACCGGCATTTCGTGGCCGCGGTGCGTGGGGCTTCCCGCTGTCAGCCTCCGCCCGCGGGAAATGCTCGGGCGCGCTGCCGGCCCGTAACCGCTGCGCCCGCTGGCGCGTTCAGGTCATTCCGGTAAAATGAGGACTAGCTTTCTTGGTCGTGAGCAGTCCCATGGTGATGATCGTGGTCATTATGATGATCGTGATGATGATGGTGATGGTGATGGTGGTGATGCTCACGCGGGTCCAAGGCCTGCAAACGGCCTTGGAGCAATTTGTCAATGGCTTCGTCGGCATGTTTTTCGGCTATCATATAGGCCCTTTTGCCTACGCCAAACAATTTTTGAATGGCGCCGGGCCCGATGCTCCCGGTAAGGATAATTTCCACATCTTCCAAAGGATGACCGGTAAAATCAATCACCGGACGGTGCAACATATTATGTAGGGTTTGTTCTTTATCCACCTGCACGGTTTCCAAACCCGTAATCCGGTCTTCGGTAATTTCGTAAATCTTGAAAAACAAGGCCTGTCCGGCATGTCCGGCAATACGGTCACCGGATTTTCCGGTTGTTACGGCCACTTTTATTTTGCGTTCGCTCATAGCAATTCGATTTTTTTTGATGGATCAAAGGTAGGAATTTACAACCACAAAAAACGACAGGTGTCAAAACCTGCCGTTTTTTCGAAGCGGACAGTTAACCCGATTTATTATTCAGGCACAGGGAAGCCCATGGCATCCAGCACTTTCAGGTTTTCGGCAATTTGTTCGTCGGTTACCTGATGGTTATGAATGTGGTTGCCCAAATATTGCTCGTAGGCGCCCAGGTCGATATGACCGTGGCCCGAAAGGTTGAACAAAATGGTGGTTTCGCGTCCTTCTTCCTTGGCTTTCAGTGCCTCGCGGACGGTTTGCGCAACGGCATGGGTGGATTCCGGCGCGGGAATGATGCCCTCGGTGCGGGCAAACAAAACACCGGCTTGAAAACTTTCCAATTGCGGCACGGCCGATGCTTCGATAAGTCCGTCGCGGAGCAATTGGCTCACAATGGCACCGGCACCGTGGTAACGCAATCCGCCCGCATGAATGGCCGGCGGCATAAAATTGTGCCCCAGCGTAAACATGGGAATAAGGGGCGTCATGCCCACTGTGTCGCCGAAGTCGTAACGAAACTGACCGCGTGTGAGTTTGGGGCAGGAATCGGGTTCCACGGCAATGACGCGGAGGTCTTTGCCATCCACAATTTTGTCGCGTACAAAGGGGAAGGAAATGCCGGCAAAATTGGAACCACCGCCAAAGCATCCGATGACCGTGTCGGGATAAGCATCGGCCATTTCCATTTGCTCCTTGGCTTCCAAACCGATGACCGTTTGATGCAGAAGCACGTGATTGAGCACCGAACCCAGCGAATATTTGGTACCCGGATCTTTGACGGCCATTTCGATGGCTTCGGAAATGGCGATACCCAAACTGCCGGGGTTTTCCGGATCTTCGGCCAGGATTTTACGGCCGGTTTCGGTAAGTTGCGAAGGCGAAGGCGTTACTTTTCCGTTCCAAATGTTCATCATAGTTTTGCGGTAGGGCTTTTGGTTATAGCTCACTTTGACCATGAACACTTGCAAGTCGATACCGAACAATTGGGTGGCATAGCTCAACGCACTGCCCCACTGGCCGGCGCCTGTTTCGGTGGTGATGCGTTTAACACCTTCCTGCGCGTTATAAAAGGCCTGGGCCACCGCCGTATTGGGCTTGTGCGAACCCGCCGGACTCACGCCTTCGTATTTATAATAGATTTTGGCCGGCGTGTCCAAGGCTTTTTCCAATTCGTAGGCCCGGATAAGCGGGCTGGGACGCCAGATGCGGTAAATATCGCGCACCGGTTCGGGAATTTCCACATAGCGTTCGGCGGTTACTTCCTGCTTGATGAGTTCCATGGGAAAAAGCGGTGCCAAATCATCGGGACCGACGGGCTTTTTGGTGGCCGGATGCAGGGGCGGCAAGGGTTTGTTGGGCATGTCGGCCACCAGGTTATACCAGGCCTTGGGTAAGCGGTCTTCGGGCAGGTAAATCTTTTTGGGGTGTTTTTTGGTGTTCATAAGCGTTTGTTTTTATGGGTTAATAGTTTTTTTGCCTATACGAAAAAAGGCGGCCCGTTGCGGGTCGCCTTCAAAAAATTTTCAGGATATGACAAACCGGCTACGGGCAAAGGGAATTTTCCGTTTGCCACCACCAAGCTTGTGCGTTATTGCGAAGTGTATGCTTCATCCGGTTGTTTCTACCCTGCAATGATAAAAAGATTTTTTTGAACGACAAAGCATTTATGGCTATGACGAAGGCAAATGATATTGTATTTTGTCAATCAAAAAGATAGGACTTTGTTTTACAATCGATTTTATACTATTTTTGGAACAAATCAATTACGAAGTTGCTTGTACGCAAGCACCGGCGCATGTAAATACTTGAACAAATGAAACGAACTCTGACTTTTTATTTAGTAATAATTTTTATCGCTGCATACGGACAAAATATAACCGGTACAGACTTTACGGAAGAAATAAAAAAATATGATATATCGTATTTGTGGACGCTCGACAAGTTTCAAATCGAGAATGATACCGAAACGGTTGAAAGGCCCGAACCACTCGGTTATATCGGTGAAAATTTTCAAAGGTTTCAAATTCACTTTATATCGGTGATAAAGAATGCCGATAATAAACTACAATATTTTGTTTACGGAAAAACCAAGGTCAATAAAAACATTTGCGCTTTTCAAGGCATAATAACCATCAAAAGGGTTGTGATATATAAGGACGCTGAGTTTCCAACCTTGACCCAGGGAACTGTTTACGGTCAGTATGTTTTTTACGAAAATCCCGGTCAAAAGGGATCCGGAATTTTACGTGGACACTTTCAAACCGACTTTTATTTTAACGAAAAGGGAGAAATAAAATATAACGGCTTAATGGCTGTGGCCGACGGCTTCCAAAACAATCAGTTTGAAGGCACTTGGACAAGTTACAAAACGGGTGTTTCAAAAAAATGTAATTGGGGCGATTTCAGAATTCCCGATAGTCATCGCCTTGATATTGGAGCGGGTGAATTCGCTCCTGCGGATGAATATTTGAAATACGGTTGGAAAAGTTATGTTCAAGCTTGGGAAAATGCGTCGGACAATCCTGAAGTAATTGAAGCCAGAAAAAAAGAAAATGAAAAATGGTGGATTGAAAATTAATTGGCATTACTCTACAATATTGACAGGAACGTACTTTTTCAATCCAAAAAGAGAATAACCGGAATTATTCGTCCTGTAACTACCAATTCTAGTACGCAAAATCCTTCCGGTGAACAGCAAAATCCCGCGCCAGGGATGGGAGCGGAAAGCAGGAGACACCGACGGGGCGAGATATTTCTTTTTTTTAACCACAGAGGACACAGAGTGAGGCACAGAGTGGCACAGAGGTTTTCTTAATTCCGGTGGATGAGTGCTTCGACGGCAGCTTGTCCCGAACCGAATGTCGGGAAGAAATCTAATCAACTGCTATATCCGTAAAAAGATTTCTCCTTACTTCGTTCGTCGAAATAACATCCTCCTTCAATGTTTACAGTAGGAGAACGTAAATCGTAAATCGTTAATCATCTGTTCGGTGTTCGATATTCAAGCGCGATTTATCGCGCGCAAAAAAGCGCCAGGGATGGGAGCGATATGAGCCGAAGGGGCGAAAGTGTTTTTTGCTCCGGCGCTGGGGGCTCCCAGAGGAGGAGACCAC
>JALWYR010000223.1:0-180 GCA_027003085.1 Flavobacteriales bacterium | reverse complement strand
TTATTCCTGTTTTCGCCACAATTTTTTGGTTAAAAACTTAAATTACTGGCAATCTGCAACTTAACTATTTATTTTTATTGATTTTGGGTGTCCCAGGCGTATTTTTCTATCTTTGAACTTATGTTCGTTCGGAAAAAGAAAAATAAAAGCGGAGTAATTAGTGTCCAAGTTATTGATAAA
>JALWYR010000222.1 GCA_027003085.1 Flavobacteriales bacterium | reverse complement strand
CCGATGCGCCGCCGCGGCGCGCACCAGCGCGCCGGGCGGATGGCCGGACGTATCCAGCTGATAATCAATACGCCCCGGCCCCGCGGCGAAGCCGCGGGGCCGGGGCGACCCTAAATCCGTTCCAACGTCCGGCCATCCGCAGCGGGCATCCGCCCGCCGGCGGCGCCCCGAACGCCCACGGCCGGGCGCCCTAAAAAACTATTGCTTCACCGGAATATGCCGCAAAGTCTCCAACAAATAGTTCCAAAACTTCTTGACCGAAGGAATGTTGACCCGCTCGTCGGGCGAATGGGCGCCCTCGATGGTGGGGCCGAACGAAATCACGTCCAAATGCGGATATTTCGACTTCAAAATGCCGCATTCCAAACCCGCATGGCAGGCCTCTACATGCGGCTGTTCGTTGAACATTTTTACATACAAATCCTTCATCAAGCCCAGGATTTGCGAATTGGGATCGGGCTCCCAACCCGGATAGTCGCCGGCGGTTTTTACGTCGTAGCCGGCCAGGTTAAATACACTTGTCAGGGCATTGACCAAATCGTGTTTGGTGCTTTCCACCGACGAACGCGTCAGGTTGCCAATGGTGATGTTTCCGCCTTCGGCGCGCACCTGGGCCACATTGTTGGATGTTTCCACCAAATCCGGAATGTCGGGACTCATCCGGTAAACGCCGTTGTGGGCGCCGTAAACCGCACGCACCAAGCGACGGGCATCCTCGTCGTGCATCACCTGCCCGGGCATTTGGTCTTCGCTGATAAGGATTTGCAATTCGGGATCTTGCTTTTTTTGCTCGTGTTTGATGTCGGCAATCAGGCGGTGTAATTCTTGCAATATTTCATCCGCCCGGGCGGCCGGCAAAACCACCAGGGCCTCACTTTCGCGCGGAATGGCATTACGCAATCCGCCGCCATGAACATAAGCGATTTGCCCGCCACGATTCAGAATTACGTATAGCAGGCGGTTCATGATTTTATTGGCATTGCCGCGGTAGAGGTGGATGTCCATACCCGAATGCCCGCCCGTAAGCCCTTTGACAAACAGGTGATAGGCCTTGCCGCCGGCCATGGGTTCGGTTTGTCGATAAGTTCCGGTGGCGGTAACATCGATGCCGCCGGCACATCCGATGTCCAATTCGGTATCGTTTTCGGTGTCCAGGTTGAGCATGATTTTGCCTTTGAGCAGTCCGGGTTCCAATTGGTGGGCACCGGTCATACCCGTTTCTTCGTCGAAGGTAAACAGGGCTTCCAAAGGCGGGTGCGGAATGTTATTGGACTCCAAAAGTGCCAGAATGGCCGCCACGCCGATGCCGTTATCGGCGCCCAAGGTGGTGCCGTCGGCCGTTACCCAATCGCCGTCGATGAGCATTTTGATGCCTTCGCGTTCGAAATCGTGCTCCACACCTTTGTTTTTCTGCGGAACCATATCCACGTGGGCTTGCAGGATGACCGTTTCGCGGTTTTCCATACCCGGCGTAGCCGGTTTGCGGATAATCACGTTGCCGGCCTTGTCGCGGATGGTTTCCAGGCCAAGCCGTTTGCCGAAGTTTTCCACATATTCAATGGCTTTTTGCTCCTTTTTCGAAGGCCGCGGCACGGCGTTGAACAGCACAAAATTGCGCCACAGGATTTCGGGATCCAAGCGGGCGATGCGCTCGTGCATATCGTTGTGAGTATTCATTGTTGGTTTGATTTTTCGGATTTATCCAAATGTAAGGAATTTTACCCGGAAAATTCCGGCCCGATCAAATAATTTCGGCAATATGCCGCCCGATGGACAGCGAAGCCGTAGCGGCCGGCGAAGGTGCATTGAGCACGTAGAGCACATTTTCGGCCCTGCGAAATACAAAATCGTCCACCAAACGGCCTTGCCGGTCCACCAGTTGGGCACGGATGCCCGAATGATAGCCGGTAAGGTCGTCCGGTTGCAGTTGCGGCAAAAATTTACGGGCGGCCTGCAAAAAGGCCCGCTTGCTGAGCCATCGCCGGATTTCGACCCATCCGGCCCGGCGGTTTTGCAAGGCCATACGCCAAAATCCGGGAAAGCGAAGCGTATCGACCAAATCGCGGGCATTCCAATCGAATTTTCCGTAGGCCTCACGTCCGGGCGCAAGCACTGCCGACGGGCCTGCACTTACGCGCCCGTCGATGTGGCGCGTGAGGTGAATGCCCAGGAAAGGATAACGCGGGTCGGGCACCGGATAAACCATACTACGGATAAGCCGGTCTTTGGGCGGACGAATAAAGTAGTATTCGCCCCGGAACGGGACGATGCGGAATTCGTTTCCGCCCCACAACCTGTCCGATTGCAATCCGGCGGCCACCACCACGCGGTTTGCCTTGATAATTCCGTGGGATGTGTGTAGTTCGGGCACAGGCCCGGGAACGATACGTTTCACCCTTTGGCCCAAACGTATTTCAACGCCTCCGGCCCGCAGTTTTGCGGCCAAGGCGGTAGCCACGCGGCCATAGTCGGTAATGCCCGTGTAGGGCACCCACAAGGCCGCCTTGCCCGTGATGTGCGATTCGTAATCCCGTATTTGGCGGGCAGTGAGCAGGCGGATACGTTCAAGCCCGTTTTCCTGTCCGTTGCGGTAGAGTTCTTGGAGCCGGTTTTCTTCGGGCTCACCGGTGGCTACAATCAGTTTGCCCGAAATCCGGTAGGGAATGCCGGATTTTTCCAAAAAATCAAGCATCAGCCGGTAGCCCCCGATGCAATTGCGTGCTTTGGCACTGCCCGGCCGGTAATAAATGCCCGAATGAATCACCCCGCTGTTACGGCCCGTTTGATGCCGGCCCGGGCGGTTTTCCTTGTCCAATACCAATATCCGCGCGCCAGGACGGGATTGCATCAAACGAAAAGCCGTAGCCAGTCCCACTATTCCGGCACCAACTACGGCTATGTCGTATTGTTTCATTTCCAATCGCTTAGTCCGCCACGGGCGGAAGCATACCGTGGTGGAATATCCAAGCCACAAGGTAGGCCAAAGGCGCGATATACACAAACAGTGCCAAGCCGTAGAGCAAGGCCAAACGCCCCATTCCGCGCAGTTTGGAAAAATCGGTAATCAACCCGATGGTCAGGAAGGTGAGCATAAACAGGAATTTACGATAACTTCCTTGCACCAAATGGGCGCCTTCCTTGGCGGCGGGAAGGATACCGGGAATAAATTTGAAAATAAACATCAAAACAAACCAAACCACCAAATAGGCCAAAACAAACTTGGGAAAGCGGTGCCAAATCTCACTGCCCGGCAGTTTCTTTTTGACCCCGCGGTTGTCCACATGGCGCAACCATACCAAGGTAAGCACAAAGGCCCAAATACCGATAAAAATGTCAATCCATATTTTGGTCAGGACGGCGGCGCTGAGTATCCACCCTTCTTCCCATTTTTCGCCGGTTTGGCGAAGGTGCTGCACGCGGTGCAAATCGTCCAGGATGGCACCTGCGGCGGCATCGGCTCCGTCGGTTTTGACGGTCATTCCCATAGCGGCCCCGTTGACGATGGGTTGGTCGGGCGCCAATTTGACGTAGGCCGGCGGCAATACCACCAATTCGATGAGTGCAAACACCACAATAAGTCCCGAAACGGCCACGGGAATCAAGGGTTTGGCCCGCACGGCACCGGCCGTGGCAATGG
>JALWYR010000221.1 GCA_027003085.1 Flavobacteriales bacterium | reverse complement strand
AATCCCATTTCAAGCTGTCGCCGGTGGGATGGAGCCGGATGCTATCGTGTTTGTTGATCGAAGCCAGATGGGATTTGGAAACAAACAAATGCCAACGGATATGTGAACCTTCGGGCAAGTTTAGATCAGTATTGCGGAATGTTTGCGTTTGTTTACGACCCAAATAGGGTGGGGGAGAGGCGTTTACGTAAAAACTGTCCACTGCCGGAACAGCCACCGCTTCGATACGAAACGGCCCGAAGCGATATTTGCCGGCAAGCAATTCAAAATCCGTGGCCCTTTCGAATTCGGGCATTTCATACACGAAAACGGTATCGTTTGTCCGCCGGAGCGTTTGGCGTTGGTTGTCACGTAATATTTCCAGGTTTTCGGGCAAAACATCGCCGCTAACACGCACTTTGAGTGTATAGGGATGTCCGGGAATAGCCCGCATGGGTGAAATTATGTCCACCGAAAAGGGCGCAGGCCGTTGAAATGGCCGGTTATAATATTCCAACCGCCGATACGATGCCGCCAAACCTTTTAGGGGTGCTTGGAGCCGGAAAAGAGCACCGGCAAACAAGGGTATCAACAGCAAGTAAACATAACGCCAATACCGCCGCGACGGAAGAATTTGCCGCAGGTTAAACCGGAGCAATTCCTTTTCGCGGCGTTCCAGTTCGTAGGCCAGTAAATCGTGGTCGGCATCCGGTAGTTTTTCCAGTTGCAGGAAATTGATCAACTTATCGGCCAAACCGGGCCGGGTGCCGGCCAATTGGCGGGCCACATCCATAGCGGTCATTCGCCGGAACAGTCCGGCATATTGCAGCCAGGGAAAAAGGCCGTAGCGCAGAAGCAACAACACTTGAACCGTCCAACTGCCCCAAAAAAGGATTTTACGTGCCGTGGCGGGTAGCCAAAGGGCGTATTCGGTCATCAACACAAAGAGCCAAAGCAATGCGCTGAAAAAAACAAACAAAACGCTTTGCTTCACCGCTTCCAACTTGTAGTGCGAGCGGATGTAGGCGGCAATATTTTTATGTAGTTGTCGGCCGGTCAATGCAGCTGTTTAGCGAAGGGGAATTTTATCGATGCGCCGTTTATGGCGACCGCCTTCGAATTCGGTTTCCAGGAACACACGCACATATTCCAGGGCTTGATAAAGCGAAATAAAACGTGCGGGCAAGCTGAGCACGTTGGCGTCATTGTGTTTGCGGGCCAGTTCGGTCAGTTCGCGGCTCCAACACAGGGCGGCGCGGATGCCTTGATGTTTGTTGGCCGTCATGGCGGCGCCGTTGCCGCTTCCGCACAGGATAATACCGCGTTGGGCCCGGCCGCTTTCCACGGCTTGGGCGGCCGGATGGATATGGTCGGGGTAATCGGTGCTATCGGTGCTACCGGTGCCGAAGTCCAGCACTTCGTAACCTTCACGCCGGAGCATTTCGGCAATGCGCAACTTGTATTCGGTGCCGGCGTGGTCGTTGGCCAAGGCAATGGTGTGCACTTTGGAGTCCATCATCGGGTGTTTTTTTCAAAGATACTACAAGTCGGTCAAAAAAATCAATGGTTTTTTTGGCGCTCCGAAGCCCTTCGGGCTTCTCCCGACATTGCTACGCAATGTGCGGGACAAGTTACGCGGCTCCACAAGCCGTCAGGGCGCCGGCGGCGGAATGAAAATTCCGCTGCCGGCGGCGCAAAACTTATTCCGGAAAACGGATGGTAGCAGCCATTGACCGTTTATTTTGAGCCGGATAAAACGATTCTCCGGTTTTTGCGCCGCCGGCCCCGCGCCTTCGGCGCGGCGCCGGCGCCCCTTGTCTTGTTCCGCCCTCCGGGAGCCTTCGGCTTCCAAGTGGCCAATGCCAAGCCCGCGCCTTGTCTCCCTCCGGCACCGCGTCAGCCCTACGGTCTGCCGCGGGCTCCGCGAGCCCTGACGGTCTCGCTCCGGCGCTCCGCAAGCCTTCGGCTTCCTTGGCCCAACATCAAGGCCATGCCTTGTCTTGCTTCGCGGCTTCGCAAGCCGGCAGGCCTTCGCTACGCTCCGGCCTTGGTCTTGCTCCGCGGGCCTCGGAACCCTCCGGTTTCCTCGGCGGCTCCGTGAACCTGCGGCTTCCAAAGACCAACGTCATTGGCCGCGCCTTGTTTCACTCCGCGGCTCCACAAGCCTTCGGCTTCCTTGCCCCAACGCCAAAGCCGCGCCTTGTCTTGTTTCGCTGCTCCGGGAGCCGGCACGCTCCGCCTGCGGCTTCGCGTTGGTCTCCCTTCGCGTGCTGCCGAGCCGCTTTGCGTCTCCTTGCTTTGTCGCCGGGCCGGCTGTGCCGTCTCGCCTTGGCGCCGCGGAGCCCGTCCGCCTCGCTCGGACTTTCGCCTCGCTCGGCGGCGGGCTTCCCGGTCATTATTTTTGTCATTCCCGCAAACTCGTGAGCCCGCCCCCCATATGTCATTCCCGCGAAAGCGGGAATCTAGGGGTTCCGTATTGACTCCGTTTATCCTGCCTGCAAAGTCGATGAATCCGGCCCCACTTGTCATTCCCGCGAAAGCGGGAATCCGGGGGTTCGGTTTGCCTTCTTTTGTCTTTCCCGCCAAAGCGGAATTCCGCCTTGTATGAATTGCCCGTGCAGAGATTTCTCAGTCGCGCCCTTCGGGCGCTTCATCGAAATGATACCCTCCTTCAATGTTTGCAGTAGTAGAATGCAAATCGGAAATCTTAAATCAATTATTCGGTGTTCGGTATTCAAGCGCGATTTATCGCGCGCCATAAAAACGAATTTATAACACGCCAATCATCCTGTTCAGCAGTAATTGCATCTGTTTTTGCACATCCTTGCGTGGTGCCGAAAAATGATTAACCATCAAAGCAAAAGCATAATACCTTCCCGAACGCCCGCGGAAAATGCCCACATAATTTTGCACCTTACTCACCGAACCGCTTTTGACCCAAACCCGGGATTGATAATTCATGCCATCCATAAAATGCTTGGCATAGCCGTCTTCGCCGGCGTGAGGCAAAATATCGCGCAGATAGGCCGTTCCGTGCACTTTGCTCAGCCGGTAAAAGAAGTGTGTAAATTCACGTGGCGCAATCAAATTGTCGGGCGCCAATCCGCTACCGTCTTCCAAATCGATGAGTTGGAATCCTTTATTGCGAAAATAGGCATTGATGCTGTCTTTGTTCATATATCCGTCGGCCGGCGTACCCTTTTCAATCACCAAGCGGGCCAGGCCTTCGCTGTAAAGGTTTACGCTGTAATTGAGCGTTTGCTTGGCAATGTCAATCAGTGGTTTGGAGATTTTGGACCAAATGATTTTTTCGTCCTGATAATGTTTGATTTGCGTTTCAATGCGACCCACACCCACCACATCGATGCCTTCCCGGCGGAAATAATCTTTGAGCTTATCGATAAAGAATTGGGGCGGATTGGGAATGGCTCCTTTGATAACAAACAAAGAATCGCCTGCCGGAATGGTGCCGAAAATATAGCGTTCGTAGCATAGCGGGTCGGCAAATACATACGCATTATCGCCCGAACCGGGTAAGTCCGTGCGAACCTTGCTGTGAAGTTTCAACCCGTCGATTAGGGGTTCGGTATGGTCCACTTGGGCCCTCCTTTTGGAAATAGACGAATTCCTGAGAAAGATTTTAAAGGTGTTATCACTAAAATTGAATCCCC
>JALWYR010000220.1 GCA_027003085.1 Flavobacteriales bacterium | reverse complement strand
ACCCCCGCTGCCGCAAAAGCCGCGAAGGATTGGCCGCTGCCGAACAATTGGCTAAACAACTGGGCGCAGAAGTAGAAGTGCGTCGCTATCTGGACAATCCCCCTACGGCGGACGAACTGAAAAAAGTGCTCCGAATGGCCGGACTCTCGCCCCGCGATATCCTGCGCAAGCAAGAAAAAATTTGGAAAGAACAATTCAAAGGCAAGGATTATTCCGACGATGAACTCATCCAAATAATGGCCGAACATCCCAAACTCATCGAAAGGCCTTTGGTGATTTATGGCAACAAAGCCGTGTTGGCACGCCCGGCCGACAAGGTAAACGAATTGGCCTAAACCGCTATGACAGCGCCGGACAAATGGATACATTGGGCCCTGGGACATATTCCGCGTCCTTGGCTCATCCGGCTGAGTATGCTCACCCATCCGCTTTGGGAACCTTTTTTCCGCGGCGACGGCCCCACCGACCCCATCAACGGACGTCAATACCGGCGATTTCTGCCCTATGGCTACGGCAAACTCCGCCCGGGCGCACTTTCGCCCGGTACATTGAGTTTGGAACGCCATCGCGCCTTGTGGCTATACATTCAAGAACATACCGATTGGTGGAACACGCCCAAAAAAGTCCTTCACATTGCACCCGAACAAATCTTCCACAGGTTGTTTCGCAAAAATCCGCTTTGGGACGTAACTTCGCTGGACTTGCACAGCCCCCTGGCCGACATCCGGGCCGACATCACCCGTATGCCCCTGCCCGGCAACCATTTCGACCTGATTTTTTGCAACCATGTTCTGGAACATATTCCCGACGACCGGGAAGCCATGCGCGAGCTATTCCGCGTGCTTCGACCGGGCGGAACGGCCATAGTGCAGATTCCTCTGGATGCCACCCGTGAAAGCACTTTCGAAGACCCTTCGATAACCGACCCGGAAAAACGCGCCGAACTTTTCGGTCAATACGACCATGTGCGTGTTTACGGAATGGATTTTTTCGACCGCTTGGAAGCCGCCGGTTTCCGCACCGAAAAAATCCGTATCGACAAACTTTTTACGCCCGCCGAAATCGGGCGTTACGGATTGGACAAACATGAAATTCTGCCACTGGCCCATAAACCCGAGCAAGCATGATAATTTTACCTCCCGAATGGGAAACCTACATCGAAGCCCATAATATGCCGCTCCTTCCTTTGCTGGACGAATTGGAACGCGAAACCCATTGGCGGACTCCCTACCCGCAAATGCTCAGCGGAAAAATCCAGGCGGCCGTTCTTCATTTTCTTGTCCGGCTTACGGGTGCACAACGTATCCTGGAAGTGGGCACTTTTACCGGCTATGCTACCCTTGCCATGGCGCAGGCTTTGCCTGATAACGGGAAAATTATCACCCTGGAACACAATGCCGAAACCCTGGACATTGCCCGCCGGTATTTTGAACGTAGCGGGCTGGACGGAAAAATTCATGTCCGCCAAGGCGATGCCTTGGAGACCCTTCAAAAAATTGACGGCACCTTTGATCTTATTTTCCTCGATGCCGATAAAGAACGATATCCGCAATATTATCCGCTGCTTAAAAAACTATTGGCACCCGGTGCTTTGTGGATTACCGATAATGTGCTATGGTCGGGTAAGGTGCTCGACCCTTCCGATGGGCAAGCCCGCAGCATTGCCGCTTTCAACAAGCTTGCCGCCAATGATCCGGCCATCGAACAAGTGATTTTACCCTTGCGCGACGGGTTGATGTTATTAAGGAAAAGGTGAATCGAAAGGCGAAGGCCTTTGCAAATACGAATTATCCATTTTGTGTTGATTCTCAATAGGCCGCATTATCCATAAGGATGGAACGGATAATATATCGCACCGCAGGTTGAAAAGGAATTCCCGGTTTTAAAGCAATTTCCGTATTGGATCAGGCGGGCGTTCGCCCGTCGTTACCTTTCCCCGGTATGGCAGGCATTCTTCAATGTTTACAGTAGTAGATATCATAAATCGCCGCTCGATTGTTCGACGTGTGATATTCGAGGGCGGCAAGCCGCCCGAGCCATCGCGCCAGGGATGGGAGCGGTTATGCGGTGGCCGCGCGCCGACGGCCTGCCGCAGTGGCGGGGCTGACAGCGGGAAGACACGCCGCTGCGATTTGCAGGGCAAGAGCGGGCGGCCGCCGCATTTGAGCGGACAGCCCGACGGCGCCGCGTGAGCATGCCGCCGGGCGAGCCGAAGGCGATGAACGGCGGCCTATGCGAACGCGAGCGCCGGGGCGCCCAAAAAACAAAAAAAACCGCCCTGCACGGGGCAGAGCGGTTTGGTCGATGAAAAATTTCCGGATTAGACGTAGCCCTGAGCCAGCATGGCATCGGCCACTTTGACAAAGCCGGCAATGTTGGCGCCTTTGACGTAATTTACGTATCCGTCGGCTTCGGTGCCGTATTGAACACAGGATTCGTGGATGTTGTGCATAATTTGACGCAATTTTTGGTCCACTTCTTCGCGCGTCCATTGCAGGCGCATGGAGTTTTGGCTCATTTCCAGTCCCGAAACGGCTACGCCGCCGGCATTGGAGGCCTTACCGGGCGAGTAGAGGATTTTGGCCTTTTGGAACACTTCGATACCTTCGGGCGTGGTGGGCATGTTGGCGCCTTCGCCTACGCACATAACGCCGTTGTCCACCAGGGTTTGGGCGTCTTTGCCGTCGATTTCGTTTTGCGTGGCACAAGGCAAGGCCACATCGGCTTTGATGCCCCAAGGTTTTTGGCCTTCGAAGTATTGGGCCGAGGGATATTTTTCCACATATTCGCGGATGCGGCCACGTTTGACGTTTTTCAGGTGCATCACGAAGGCCAGTTTTTCTTCGTCGATGCCGTCGGGGTCGTAAACGAAGCCGTTGGAATCGGAAAGCGTAACCACTTTGCCGCCCAATTGCAACACTTTTTCGGTGGCGTATTGGGCCACGTTACCCGAACCGGATACCAGCACGGTTTTGCCTTCGAGCGAATCGCCTTTGGTGCCCAGCATGGTTTGCACAAAATAGACCAATCCGTAGCCCGTGGCTTCGGGGCGGAGGAGCGAACCGCCGTAGGACAATCCTTTGCCGGTGAGCACGCCCGTAAATTCGTTGCGCAGTTTTTTATACATACCGAACAGATAGCCGATTTCACGTCCGCCCACGCCGATGTCGCCGGCCGGCACGTCGGTGTCGGGACCGATATGGCGGAACAACTCTTGCATAAAGCTTTGCGTAAAGCGCATCACTTCCATATCGGATTTGCCGTGAGGGTCGAAATCCGAGCCGCCTTTACCGCCACCCATGGGCAAAGTGGTGAGGGAGTTTTTGAACACTTGTTCAAAGCCCAGGAATTTTAAAATGCTCAGGTTTACCGTGGGGTGGAAACGCAGGCCGCCTTTGTAGGGCCCGATGGCCGAGTTGAATTCCACACGGTAGCCGCGGTTTACGTGAAGTTGGCCTTGATCGTCCACCCAAGGTACGCGGAACATAATCACCCGTTCGGGTTCAATCATACGTTCCAGCAGCATTTTACCTTTATATTTGGGATTGGCTTCGATGAACGGAATCACGGTTTCGGCCACTTCATAAACCGCTTGAAGAAATTCCGGTTCGTGAGGGTTGCGTTTGGTGGCATAGTCCATAAACGCTTTGATCTTTGCATCCATATAAGTAATAATTTAGGGTTTGAATTGCAAATCAAATTTAATCATATCTCGCACAACGAAATTATGTGTTTTGTCATTTTCTTAAAAATCTTTTTGGGAAAGATTTTTCAGGGCACCCCGCCGCACCTGTTCTTACAATCTTTGTTTGACCGGGGCGCCGTGTGGGCACCTTGCCTTAATTCGAAGGAGTAAGTATAATATGATGCTGTGCAAACACGTGTGGCGATGTGCCAAAAGAATGGTTTATTCCTTGACGGCTATTACCGAAATTTCCACCGGCACATCTTTGGGCAACCGGGCCACTTGTAGCGTTTCGCGGGCCGGCGGAATACCATCGGTGAAATAGCTTCCGTAAACTTCGTTTACAATTGCGAAATCGGATAAGTCTTGCAAGAAAATACTTGCCTTAACCACGTTTTGCATTCCCATTCCCGCCGCTTCCAAAATGGCGGAAATATTTTCCATCACCAAACGGGTTGCACGGCGGATATCATTTTTTTCGGTCCGCCCGTTCCTGTCCACGGGGATTTGACCCGAGACAAACAATAAATTTCCATGCTTCACAGCTTGGCTGTAAGGCCCGATAGGTTCGGGGGCATTCGGTGTTTGTACTACGTGTTTCATATTGAAATGAATTTTATAACTTTGACCGGATAAAGATAAGTATTTATGACTTGTTGGCGGCGTAAATACCGGGAATTGAATACCGGCCAGAAACGTTTGCTTTTTGCTTTTTTGGCGCTTTTAGTTGCAGTGCTATTTGCTGTTCTCGTTTTATTTTTGATACCGGGGCAATTCAAAGTTAAACGCATCTTGGTGCTGGATAAAGGTCCGGGCATTATTTATTTTAACTTGAATTCGGTGGAGCAAATGAGTACTTTTATGCCATGGATTGATACGGAAGCAATTATCGATGATCTGCCCAAGGAAGGTAAGTATAATAAATTCAGACTATTCAGGTTTAAAAACGGAGATGTTTTGCGTGTTCGAAAAAGCAAGGAAGATCCCGTAAGAAATGTTTCTTACGAAATTTATGTAAACAACGATTATGTTGTGGACATGGATTGGTATTTATCCTTGGCCGACAGTGTCAATACCCGGTTGGAAATAGTCATCAATGCAAGTATCCCGTTCTTCAAAAGGTGGCGTTACATGCAAATTTATCATGAAATTAACCGGAAATTGGATACCGCTCTTACGCATTTTCAACATAAAATCAATAAAGCGTCGGAAAATTACCGGTTGAATGTTCTTCAAGATACATTACTTGCACGTCAAAAATATATGGGAATCGGTGGAACGGTTCACCGCTTGGATTATGCAAAAAAGATGGACAAGGATTTACCCCGCGTGTTGATATACGGTATACGCCACGATTTGTTGAAACCCGGAACCAAGCCGGTTATTCTATTTCTTAATCGTACGAAGGACTCCATTCAATATATTGTGGGTATTCAAATAAAAGATTCCGTAGAATCCGAGATACCCAAGCCCTTTAAGTTGTTTTATATGCCCGGGATGTTATACAAAAAATTTGAAGTTACTGGCGATTATGTTTATTCTTCATTGGCACGCCGAGATGCCATTCAGTATTTGAAGGCTTCGAATAATAAATTACTAACTGGTCAGCCGTATTTTATCGAAATGATCGTTGGGCATACGCGTTATCCCGATGATCCTTCCAAATGGAAAATTTACCTTTACCTTCCCATAGTTGAGCAAAGCACCGGAAATGAATAAGCTACTTTGGATTTTTGTTGGCGGCGGATTGGGGAGCGTGGCCCGGTATTATTTGGGCAAATGGTTCAATGGTGCGGATTTGCTTATGCCCTATGGCACCTTTTCGGCTAATGTGTTGGGGAGTTTTTTTATCGGCTTCCTGACCGGTATTTTTATTTCGCGGCATTGGATCAATACCCAATGGGCACCGGCCATACTTATCGGTTTTTTGGGCGGATTTACCACCTTTTCCACCTTTACGTTCGAGAGTTTGCATTTTATTCGCCAAGGCCAATGGGAAAGTTTTTTGGCCTACTTTTTCTCATCGCTGATCATCGGCCTGTTTTCGGTAGCATTCGGCTTTTATTTGAGCAGGTTTGTGTAAAGTAATAATTATTTGTATATTTGCATAGCGTCTGGGTGAGTCGCTAAGCGTCTCGTAAAGGGAATTTTCCCCGTAACCAGTCGCTTTTTTTTTATCATATGGTTTATTTATGTTACATAGACGAATCCGGAACTCCTCAAATCCCGGGAAATACAAGTTATTATGTCTTGCTGGGTTATGTTATTCCATTACATAAGTGGAAATTTTATGATCGGGAAATAGAAAAAATTAAGCATAAATATTTTTTACAAGGAAAAGAAATTCATACCGGTTGGATACTAAGACAATACTATGAACAATCTCAAATTAATAATTTTGAAAACCTGAGTTATCAGCAAAGAAAAATTCAAGTTGAAATTTTTCGTAAAAAAGAAATATATCGCTTAAAAAAACAAAACCCAAAAGCACTAAAACAAACAAAAAAGAATTTTATTAAAACAAAAGATTATGTACATTTAACATACAATGAACGCTTGAATTTTATAAATGAAATAGCAGATTTTATTGGTAAACAAGCAGACGCAAGAATATTCGGAGAGGCAGTAGATAAAGTTCACTTTAATCCGTCCATCTCTTCCAAATCCATTGAAGAGCAAAGTTTTGAGCAATTGGTTTCACGTTTTGAACAATACTTGAAAATCCGTTCAAAAACGCTTTCAAAAAACAATAAAGATTCTGAAATTTATGGAATATTAATTCATGATAATAATGATACTGTTTCCAAAAGATTTACCGAGTTAATGAAATTTTTTCAGCATCGTGGCACCTTATGGACCAGCGTGGAAAAAATTATCGAAACCCCACTTTTTGTTGATTCACAATTGACCGGCATGATTCAAATTGCCGATTTGTGTAGTTACGCAGTCAGAAGGTATCTAGAAAATGGCGAAAAAGAACTGTTCGAAAAAATCCAATCGCGCTTCGATAGAAAAGATGGAAAAATCGTTGGGTTCAGGCATTTTTCTGATAAATATTGTACGTGCCGGATTTGTAAGCATTAATGGAATAATTTTAGTAAATTTGTAATACTTGAAAAATATCAAACTCCTATGAGCAACGAAGAGCAAAAACAAAATTTGAACGAAGAACAAATTTCCGGTTCCCAATATTCGGCCGACAGCATTCAAGCTCTCGAAGGCATCGAACACGTGCGCATGCGGCCTTCCATGTATATCGGCGATGTGGGCCCCCGCGGCTTGCATCATTTGGTTTACGAAGTGGTGGACAACTCCATCGACGAAGCCCTGGCCGGCTATTGCGACCGGATCGATGTGGTGATTTACGAAGATAATTCGGTTTCGGTCGAAGACAACGGACGTGGTATTCCGGTGGACATCCACAAAAAAGAGGGCGTTTCGGCCCTGGAAGTGGTGATGACCAAAATAGGCGCCGGCGGTAAGTTCGACAAAGGAAGCTACAAGGTATCGGGTGGGTTGCACGGTGTAGGCGTGTCGGTGGTCAATGCCCTGTCGGACCACCTTTTGGCCAAGGTGTATCGCGAAGGTAAAATATGGCAGCAGGAATACAGCCGCGGAAAACCGCTCTATCCGGTAAAAACCGTAGGCAAAATCGACCGTACGGGCACCTTTGTCAAATTCCATCCCGACAAGGAAATTTTTCAACAAACCATTGAATTCGATTTCGACACCTTGGCCGCCCGCTTGCGCGAGCTGGCCTTTTTGAACCGCGGTATTCATATATCGCTCACCGACTTGCGCGAAAAAGACGAAGAAGGCAATCCACGCCGCGAAGAATTTTACAGCGAAGAGGGATTGAAAGAATTTGTCCGCTTCCTGGATGCCCATCGCGAGCCCATCATTTCCAAGGTCATCCACATGGAAGGCGAAAAAAACGGCATTCCGGTGGAAGTGGCCATGATTTATAACAATTCCTTTGCCGAAAATATTCACTCTTACGTTAATAACATCAACACGCACGAAGGCGGAACCCACCTGACGGGTTTCCGTCGCGGACTGACCACCACGCTCAAAAAATACGCCGAAAAAACCGGGCTTTTGGATAAACTGAAATTCGAAATTTCGAGCGACGATTTCCGTGAAGGGCTCACGGCCGTGGTGTCGGTCAAAGTGGCCGAACCCCAATTCGAAGGCCAAACCAAAACCAAGCTGGGTAACCGTGAAGTGATGGCTCCGGTGAGCCAGGCCGTATCCGAAATGCTGGAAAACTTCCTCGAAGAAAACCCCAAGGATGCCAAGCGTATTGTAGACAAAGTGGTGCTAGCCGCCCAGGCGCGTCATGCCGCCCGCAAAGCCCGCGAAATGGTGCAGCGCAAAACCGTGATGAGTGGCGCCGGACTGCCCGGTAAACTGGCCGACTGCTCGGAAACCGATGCCGAACGTTGCGAACTGTTCCTGGTGGAGGGTGATTCGGCCGGTGGAACCGCCAAGCAAGGCCGCGACCGCAACTTCCAGGCCATTTTACCGCTTCGCGGTAAAATCCTCAACGTGGAAAAAGCCCTGCAACACCGGGTTTTCGAAAACGAAGAAATTCGCAATATTTTTACCGCCCTGGGCGTTTCCATAGGTACGGAAGAAGACAGTAAAGCCCTGAACTTGGAAAAACTGCGCTACAACAAAGTGATCATCATGACCGACGCCGATGTGGACGGGAGCCACATTTCCACTTTGATTCTGACTTTCTTTTTCCGCTACATGCGCGAGCTCATCGAAGGCGGACACGTCTATTTGGCCCAACCGCCCCTCTACCTGGTTAAAAAAGGCAACAAAAAGGCCTATGCCTGGAACGATGAGCAACGCGACAAACTCCTGGAAGAATTCGGCCAAGGCGCCCATGTGCAACGCTATAAAGGTCTGGGCGAAATGAACGCCGAACAATTGTGGGAAACCACCATGAACCCCGACACGCGGGTGCTCAAACAGGTTACCATCGAAAATGCCGCCGAGGCCGACCGCATCTTTTCCATGCTCATGGGCGACGAAGTGCCGCCGCGCCGTGAGTTTATCGAAAAAAATGCCATTTACGCCAATATCGATATCTAAAAAAATAGCTATGCGCCGGCTTGCCATCCTATTGTTCGTGGGACTTGCGGCCCATTTGCAAGCCCAACAGGTTTTTGACAGCTACAAGAGGGATGCCAATACCTATTTGGCACACTATGCTTTTCCGCTTTTCGAAGGAATGGTACTCAACAGTGCCGATGGCTGGACGCACAGGGCCAAAACACTCAAAACCTTTCACGTGGCTTTACAAATCAATACGGATTATGCCACCGTACCCGTCCGTTTCCAACATTTTGCTTACCGCTCGAACGAATACGAACACTTGCAAGTACTCGACACCGCCGGTAATCCTTTACCCGACGGAACGGCACTACCTACGGTGGTGGGTCCCGATACGGATTTCAAAATCAAGCTGAAATCACCGGCTTCGGTACCCGGCACTTATTACGAATTGGAATTTCCGGCTCCACCCGGGTTTAAGGAAGATTTGGATTCTTTGTTGCACGGATTCAAACCCGGAATTCCGGGTGTAAGTGTCCAACTTAGCGTTGGTTTGCCCATGAACACCGAACTCATGATACGTTATTTTCCCAAAATAAACTACCGGAATATTCGTCCCGACGTTTTGGGAGTGGGGGTCAAACATGACCTGGGCCAGTATTTTGGTCTTAAATCCACTGTGCGTATTGCCGGTTATGCGGCTTACACGCATTCCGGCGTCCGGATCAGTCGCGACAGTATCGATTGGGAGGCTCGTTACGGGCTCAATACTTTCACTGTTGGGGCCGTGGGTTCGGTGGAAATGAAAATCGTTTCCTTCTACGGCGGACTGGCATATATCCGCGGCGGGACGTCCTTGCAAATCATTGGCGACAAGGATATTACCTACGACGTGGTGGATAGCAACGGCATCGTTATAGGCCGGCAAACCGAAACGCTTCACAACCCTTTGGATTTGCATTTTGTTGTTAACGACTACAAGGGATTTGTTGGCATCCGGTTCAATTTGTGGATTTTGCATATCTTTGCACAGTATAATCTCCAAAAATACCCCGGCTACCATGCCGGCATCGGGATACGAATTTAAATTTATATACCTATGAAAAAACTCATTGCATTGGGACTTGTGGTTTTGTACTTCATGGCAACCTCCTGCGGTAGTTACGAAGATTGCCGTTCGCAAAACACGCCCCACCAACCCAAAGGTTTGCAAACCCAACACGAAGCGCTATCCTAAGGGAACAGGCCTTCGAAAACACTTCTGCCCGTTGCCCGGTGGTAAACGGGCTTTTTTATAGGATAATTTTTAGGGCGCCCGGCCGCTCTCATTCTTGCAAGCCACCGGTTATCGCCTTCGGCTCATCCGGCGGCGCAATCATGAGGCGGCCGTCGGGCTGTCCGCTCAAATGCGGCTCGGGCCGCGGCGGTTTGCTAAGGGCCGGCTGCGGTGTCTCCTCGGTTCCTCGGAGCCTGCTCGCCGGCAGCAAACCATGCCGCGCCCCCACGCCGCATAACCGCTCCCATCCCTGGCGTGTTTTCATCGTGATATACACCCTGAATAGGTAGGTTTGTCCGGGAAAGGTTTAATGAAAGGTTATTTTTTTTGTAATCTTTCATGACAAAAGGGTGATTTTTTTCACCCTTTTGGAGAGGAATTTGTCTCAATTTATTATTTTTCAAAAATTGACATAAAAATTTGGATGTTTATTACTATCTTACAAAAGACATTTTTCTAAAACCTTTTAGCTATGAAAAACAAAAGTTTAATGCTCGTTTTTTTTATTTCCGTTTTCGGGGTTTTTGCCCAAAACGGATTTAACTACAAAGCGCTCATTACCGAAAACGGTAGTGTTTTGGCCAACCAATCGGTAACTTTCAGGTTTACCATATTGGATAACGGTTCCAATTCCGTGTACCAGGAAACCCAAAATGCCACCACTGATGCCAACGGCATTGTAGTATTGAATATCGGTGAAGGTACGGTTGTTTCGGGTAATTTTTCAAGTATTGATTGGAGCATGGGAAACTATTTCCTGCAAGTGGAAATCGACACCGGTAGTGGATACCGGGATTTCGGAACAACTGCGTTCAAGTATGTTCCTTTTGCCAAGTATGCCGATACATCGGGTGGTATAGTAGCTGGTGCTATCAAATTGGACGATTTATACGATGCTCGTTCCGACGCCGATGGCTCATCAATTTTTATAGGTATTGATGCAGGCATTAATGATGATCAGTCCCAAAACAGTAATGTTGGAATAGGACAATCAGCTTTAAAAAATAACACAAGTGGTAGTTTTAACACAGCATGTGGCCCATTCACGCTAATGGCCAATACGGTAGGACAAGGAAATTCCGCATTCGGTAGATTTGCTCTTTCAGGAAATATTACCGGATATTATAATACGGCGATAGGTATGCAATCCTTGTTTTTTAATAATGGTAGCGAAAATGTGGCAATTGGGGCATATGCACTAATGTTTAATAATGAAGGTCATAATAATGTTAGTATTGGCGTTAATAATATGTATTGGAATACAAGTGGGAGTAACAATACATCTATTGGCTACTATGCGCTCAGTTCAGATACTACAGGTAATTCAAACGTGGCCATTGGCGCCAAGGCTTTATATTCCAATACCAACCGTAGTAACTTGGTAGCTGTGGGTGATTCGGCATTGTATCATAATGGTGAAGGGGCGAGTCAAACCTATCATGCGACAAGAAATACGGCGATAGGTTCCAAAGCGCTTTTTGCTAATACTACCGGATATGAAAATACGGCAACAGGCTATGGTGCACTTTCCGCTAATACTAACGGATATGATAATACAGCGACAGGTACTTCTGCTTTACAAGCAAATACTGACGGAGCCAGTAATACAGCCATCGGTTCGTATGCCTTATATCGCAATACCGTAGGAACTGGAAATCTTGCATCCGGGTATTCTGCACTATCCAATAACACAACCGGTTATTATAACTCAGCCAATGGTACTTTTGCTATGACATCCAATACCACCGGAAGTAATAATACAGCCAACGGAAAAAGTACATTATATCGCAATACCACCGGAAACTATAATACGGCCAATGGTTCCGAGGCCTTATATAATAACGAAACCGGCAACACAAATGTAGCCATCGGTGCCAGGGCTCTTTTCCGGAACACCGACCGCAGCTACCTGGTTGCCGTGGGTGATTCGGCATTGTATAATAACGGTCAAGGTGCTTCAAGTAGCTACCACGCCATACAAAATACGGCCATCGGTTCCAAAGCGCTGTTTGCCAACACCACCGGACACAATAACACGGCTACCGGCTATCAGAGCTTATTGGCAAATACCACAGGACAAAGTAATAC
>JALWYR010000219.1 GCA_027003085.1 Flavobacteriales bacterium | reverse complement strand
CGGTGCGGGAGCCGTTTTGGTATCCCGGGATTTCAAACCCGAAAAACCGGTGAGCACTACGCTCATCCGCGTGGATAATCCCTATGCGGCCTTTACCGAGCTGTTGGAAATGTATAACGGAACCACTCCTGTCAAAACGGGCATCGAACCGCATGCGTTTATTCATCCGTCGGCACAAATAGGCAAAAATGTTTATATCGGTTCTTTTGCCTATATCGACGAAAAAGCCGTTATCGAAGACAACGCCAAAATTTTTCCGCACGTGTATGTGGGAAGCGAAGTTCGTATCGGCGAAAATACCGTTTTGTATCCCAACGTAACGGTCTATCACCAATGCGAAATCGGAAACAATTGCGTTATTCACGCCGGCACGGTTATCGGTTCCGACGGGTTCGGATTTGCCAGCGACAATGGCGCACGGCGCAAAGTGCCGCAAATCGGCAATGTGATTATTGGCAACAATGTGGAAATAGGCGCCAACACCACCATCGACAGGGCCACTTTGGGGCACACCATTATCCACGACGGCGTAAAATTGGACAACCAAATCCAAATCGCCCACAATGTGGAAATAGGCGAAAACACGGTAATAGCCGCCAAAACGGGCATATCGGGTTCCACCAAAGTGGGAAAAAATTGCAGTATTGGCGGTCAGGTAGGCATGGCCGGGCATCTTCGCATTGGCAACAATGTGCAGGTGGGAGCACAGTCGGGTATTACGCGTAATGTCAAGGATGGCGAAGTGCTCATCGGTTCGCCCGCCCTTCCGGCGGCCAATTTCCGCAAATCCAGCGTGCTGTTCAAAAACCTGGCCGACTTGTATGACGAAATCAAAAAATTGAAAGCCGAAATAAAATCCCTAAAATCGCCACAAAACCCATGAAGCAAAAAACGCTGAAAAAAGCCGTGTCGGTCGAAGGTGTGGGCCTGCATACGGGCAAGCAGGTGCACATGACGCTTAAACCCGCTCCCGAAAACCATGGCATTGCCTTTGTGCGAACCGACCTGGAAGGCCATCCCTATATCGAAGCCAATGCCGACCTGGTTACCAGCACCCTGCGCGGCACTACTCTGGAAAAAAACGGCGTGCAAATCAACACGGTGGAGCATGTTTTGGCGGCCATAACCGGCATGGATTTGGACAACGTGATTATCGAATTGGATGCCTCGGAACCGCCTATTATGGACGGATCGGCCTTGCCTTTTGTGGAACTTATCGAAAAAGCCGGCATTGCCGAACAATCGGCCGAACGTGAAGAATTTGTGGTCAAAGAAAATATTTCCTACATCGACCCCGACACGGGCAGCGAAATGATCCTGATGCCCGCCGATAAATTCCAAGTTACCTGCATGGTGGATTTCGGCACCAAGGTTTTGGGCACCCAAAATGCCTACTTACGCGATATTTCCGAGTTCAAGGAACAAATCGCCGCCGCCCGCACTTTTAGTTTCTTGCACGAATTGGAAATGTTGCTTAAAAACGGACTGATCAAAGGCGGTAACCTGAACAATGCCATCGTGTTTGTGGACAAAGAAATCGACGACGAAACGCTTGCTTTGCTCAAAAAAGCTTTCGGACGCGACGACATCCAGGTCAAACCCAACGGCATCCTGAACAATCTTACCCTGCGCTGGCCCAACGAAGCGGCCCGGCACAAGCTGCTGGACATTGTGGGCGATTTGACCCTGGTGGGCACCAAAATACGCGGCAAAATCATTGCCAGCAAACCCGGCCACAAAATCAATACGGCTTTTGCCAAAAAATTGCGCAAAATCATCCGCAACGAAAAGCGCAACAAAGTGCCCAAAATCGACCTGAACGCCGAACCCTTGATGAACCTGTTGGATATCCGCCAACTCTTGCCCCACCGTCATCCGTTTCTGCTTGTGGATAAGGTTTTTGAACTGACCGACAAGCATGTGGTGGGCGTCAAGAATGTTACGTTCAACGAATTCTTTTTCCCGGGCCACTTTCCCGCCGAGCCCGTAATGCCCGGCGTGTTGATATTGGAAGCCATGGCCCAAACCGGCGGCGTATTGGTGCTCAAAACCGTTCCCGACCCCGAAAACTATTTGACCTATTTCCTGAAAATGAACCACGTCAAATTCAAGAAAAAGGTCTATCCGGGTGATACGCTCATTTTGCGCGCCGACCTGCTCGAACCCATTCGCCGTGGTATCTGCCACATGCAGGCCTATGCCTATGCCAACAACCGCTTGGTGGCCGAGGCCGAAATGGTTGCCCAAATCCTTCCCAAAGACAAAGCCATCGAAAAATAATTTCTTCCGCTATGCACTCCGAACTTGCCTACATTCATCCCGAAGCCCGAATCGGCGAAAACGTTATCATCGAACCTTTTTCCTATATCGACAAAGATGTGGTCATTGGCGATGGTTCGCATATCGGCCCGCATGCCGTGATCTATGCCGGTTCGCGACTGGGCAAAAACAACCGAATTTTTCCGGGTGCCGTTATCGGTGCCATTCCCCAAGACCTGAAATTCCAAGGCGAATACACTTTGGCCATTTTGGGCGACAACGTAACGGTGCGCGAAAGCGCCACGGTGAATCGCGGCACCAAGGCCTCGGGCAAAACGGTGGTGGGAAGCCATGTGCTTATTATGGCCAATGCACACGTGGCGCACGACTGTGTGGTGGGCGACCATGTGATTATGGCCAACAGTGTGGCTTTGGCCGGCCATGTGCAGGTGGGCGACTGGACGGTGATGGGTGGACTTTCGGCCGTGCAGCAGTTTGTCAAAATAGGCCAGCATGTGATGGTGTCGGGCGGGTCGTTGGTGCGCAAGGATGTGCCGCCCTACATCAAGGTGGGCAAAACGCCCCTGCAATACGAAGGCATCAATTCGGTGGGGCTGCGCCGACGTGGTTTTAGCGATGACAAAATCCGTGAGTTGCATGCCATCTATCGTGTTGTGTATCAAAAAGGTATGAATGTAACCCAGGCGGTTGAGTTTATTGAGAAAAATTTTGAGCCCACGCCCGAACGGGATTTGATTCTCGATTTTATTAAGCAATCGGTTAAGGGTATTGTGCGCGGTTAATACCGCTTTTTGGGGTTGCTCCGAAGCCCTTCGGTCTTCTACGCGGCTCCACAAGCCTGCGGCTTCCAACGGCCGGCGCCATAGGCAGCGCCTTGTCTTGTTCCGCCCTCCGCGAGCCCTGACGGTCTCGCTCCGGCGCTCCGTGAACCGCCTAACGGCATTTCACTTCGCGGCTCCGGGAACCTGCGGCTTCCAAAGGCCTGCGCTTTTGGCCACGCCTTGTTTCCCTTCGCTGCTCCGCAAGCCCTTCCGGCTCCGCTTTGCTCCGCCTCCGGTCTTGCTCCGTGTGCTTCGGAGCCACCTGCGGTGTCTCCTCGCGGCCCTCGGAGCCCTTCGGTCTCCTCGGGAATTCTTTTTTGTCATTCCCGCACCCGCCTGCGCGGGCACAGGCTCCGGCGGTAATCCGGCCCCTTGGAGTTGCCCTATATGTCATTCCCGCGAAAGCGGGAATCCGGGCGCTCCGTATTGCTTCCCTTTGTTATTCCGCGTTACGGTTTCGCCTTCAATGTTTGCAGTAGGAGAACGCGAATCGTAAATCTTAAATCGATTACTCGGTGTTCGATATTCAAGCGCGATTTATCGCGCGTAAGAAGCGCCAGGGATGGGAGCGGTTATGCGGCGTGGGGGCGCGGCATGGTTTGCTGCCGGCGAGGAGGCTCCGAGGAACCGAGGAGACACCGCAGCCG
>JALWYR010000218.1 GCA_027003085.1 Flavobacteriales bacterium | reverse complement strand
GCTGTCAACAAAGCCCGTAACGATTTGAAAAAATTACAAGACCGGAAAAAGGTATTGAAAAATACATTTAGAAATTTGCTTCACACCGAAGGAAATCTCATCATCGATTTACCGGCAAAATTGGGTAAAAAGCTTTTACCCGGTTTGGTACAATTAAAATCACAACTCACCGGAAATCATTTAATCAAACGGCAAAATTTTTTGATTGAGGCTTATAAAAAGAAGCAGATTTTAGCCCGCAAAGCCGGTTTGCCGAAATTGTCGGTGGGATTGGATTATATCAATATCGGTCAAGGAGTGATCAACACCGGATTTAACGATGCGATAATGGTTCGCGCCGGCATCACTGTTCCGATTTTTCGCAAAAAATACAAGGCAATGATCAAAGAAAACCGCTTGCTTACCCAAGCAGGCGAATCGACCAAACAAGCCCTTAGCGATGATTTGGACAGCCGGCTACAAACCACTTATGCCCGTTATGAAGATGCGCTACGACGCGTGGATTTATACCGGCAACAAAAAACATTGGCAAAACGCAGCATTGAAATTTTACAAAGCGAATATATGAGTGGCAATAATAATTTCGAAGAAATTCTACGTATGCAACGCCGGTATATCCGTTATGCCGTGCAATATGAAAAAGCTCTAAGCGACTTGCACAAAAGCATTGCCGAGATACAATTTCTACTTGGAAATAATGACTTCAACAATCCTAAAAACTAAAAATCATGAGCAAAAATAAATTAATTCAAAATAAATATTTTTTACCGCTGGCGACACTGCTTACCGGCATTATATTGGGCGCTTTACTATTTGGCGGCAGCGACCACAAAACCACATCTGCTACCGGAAAAACACAAGCATACGAACATGCCCCACATCAAATTTGGACTTGTTCCATGCACCCGCAAATCCGTGAAGATGGACCCGGACAATGCCCCATTTGCGGTATGGATTTGATTCCGATCGAACAAAACACGTCCGCCGGACAACCCGACCCTAACGCCGTAAGCTTATCGGACGAAGCCATTAAACTGGCGCAAATACAAACCTATAAGGTCAAAAAAGCCCTTCCGTTGCAAAGCGTCAATTTATCGGGAACCGTGGAACCCGATGAACGCCGAAGCGAAAAGCTCACCGCCCGTTTCAGCGGTCGGATTGAAAAGTTGTATATCAATTTTACCGGTCAGAAAGTGTTTCGCGGACAAAAAATCGCTGAAATCTATTCGCCCGAATTGATTACGGCGCAACGCGAATTGCAAGATGCGGCAAAGTATAAAGACTCGCAACCGGCATTGTATCAGGCGGCGCGGCACAAATTGGAATTGTGGGATTTGACCCCGGCACAAATCGACACATTGGAAAAGATGTCCGGTGTCGCTTCACGTTTTCCGATTTTATCGCCGGTGAGCGGTTTTGTGCAAAAACGCAGCGTTGCCGAAGGCAATTACGTCAAGCAAGGGCAAGCTTTATTTGATATTACACCCCTGAACCGTGTTTGGGTAATGCTCGATGCTTACGAAAGTGATTTGCATCGTATTAAGCGTGGCAACCGGGTGGATTTTACCGTAGATGCTTTGCCGGGCAAAACTTTTTCGGGCAAAGTGGATTATGTGGACCCGTTTGTTAATCCGCAGACGCGTGTGGCAAAAGTCAGGGTGGAATTTCGTAATGACGATTTACAACTCAAACCCGGCATGTTTGTCAATGCGTTTGTAAAAATTCATGCAGGTAATAAGGAAAGTTTGCTTATTCCGAAAACAGCGGTTTTATGGACGGGCAAGCGCTCGGTGGTATATGTCAAAAACGGCAACGACTTTGTGTATCGTGAAATTATTTTAGGACCCGAAGCCGGTGATTATTACGTGGTCATCAGCGGACTGCAAGAAGGCGAAGAAATTGTTCGCAACGGCGTGTTCAAAGTGGATGCCTCGGCACAACTCTTGGGAAAACCAAGTATGATGAAGCCGGGTGGGGGAAAAGCGGGCGGTGTGCAAGGGATGCAGATGCACAAGAAATAAAAATGTATAAAAGAATCTTTTATGCCTATTACTTTTTGTAATAAAAATTACATTTCTCTTTGCTTATTATGTGGCATTTTTGTGGCAGACAAACCCAAAAAACAAAAAGATATGAGTTTAGTAGGTAAACCCGCACCGTCATTCAAAGCTGTGGCCGTGGTCAACGGCGGCGAATTCCGCGAAGATTTCAGCCTGGAACAATTTCGCGGCAAAAAAGTGATTTTCTTTTTCTATCCGTTGGACTTTACCTTTGTGTGTCCTACCGAAATTTTGGCCTTTCAGGAACATTTGGCCGAGTTCGAAAAGCGTAACACCGTGGTGGTGGGTTGTTCGGTAGATTCGCAATATTCCCATTGGGCATGGCTCAATACGCCCAAAAACAAAGGGGGAATCCAGGGCGTTACCTATCCTTTGGTTTCGGATTTGGACAAAACCATTTCCATGGCCTATGGCGTTTTGGGTGGAAGTTATGTACAGGACGAAAACGGACAAATGCGTTTCGAAGGCGACCCTGTGGCCTATCGCGGCCTCTTTCTTATCGACGAAGAAGGCATTGTTCAGCATTCCCTGGTAAACAACTTGGGCTTGGGCCGGAGTGTACGCGAAGCCCTTCGCCTGGTGGATGCACTTACCCACCTGCAAAAATATGGCGAAGTTTGTCCGGCCGATTGGGAAGAAGGCAAAGAAGCACTAAAACCCGATTTCGAGGGTGTGGCAGAGTATTTAGCCAAACACTAAATTACTAAATTCATATGTGGCCGGGCCTTTCAAAGCCCGGCTTTTTTTACCGGATAAGTGAGAAGTGCCCTTTATACACACGTCCGTTGGGAAGTATCAACACGTACCAATAATCCGTGCTTTCCACCGGGAGGCCGTTGAAGGTTCCGTCCCAAAAGTCGTTGACGCCGGTTTTTAGTGCTTTTAAAAGTTGCCCGTAGCGATTATAAATGTACAAATCGGCATCGGGCGTATATTCGGAATTGATGACTCGCCAAAAATCATGTGTATTATCGCCATTGGGCGTAAAATAGGACGGGAAAATCAGGTTGGTAACGTGCACCAAGGTATCCGCCTCACAACCGTTGGCATCGCGCACATACACGGTGTAATCGCCGTCGGGAAGTTCTTCGAAATGCCCCGAACTTTGATAGGCATCTTGCGAAACCGCGTATTGATATGGCGGCAGTCCTCCCGTGGCCGACACATCAAGGATACCATAGATTTGGGGCGTGGCGGTAATCACAATGGGCTCCAATATGGTTACATGAACCGAATCGGTTACCGTACAAACGCCACGCGTTAAGGTAAGTACCACATCGTATTCGCCTGTTCCCGAAAGCGTAATGGAAGTGTCGGTGGTATTAACCGTTGTTCCGTTGACTTCCCAAATGTAGGTATCGCCATTGGTAACATTGGAAGCCACGGTGGCGGTTTCATAGGAGCACAGCGTTTGATCGGGGCCCAAATCCAATTCGGGCCTTTCCTGGAAATGGACATAGATGGTATCGGAATTGGTACACACATCGTTGGTTACCGTTACCACATAAGTGCCCGTTTCGGTAACATCCAGCGTGGGAGACGTAGCGCCCGAAATGGTTGTTCCGTCCTTGGACCATTCATAAACTTCGTTCCCGTGTTGATTGGAAGGCGTGGCATCGAGCGTTATAGTTTCGCCCTCGCAGGCCTCAATATCGGTACCCAAATCCACTTGGGGGTAATCGGCATAAAACACTTGGATGGTGTCGGTAGTGCTACACATACCGATTTCGACATACACTGCATAAGTTCCCGGTTGGGTTACATCGTACGTAGGATTAGTCGCGCCCGGGATATCGGTTCCGTCTCGCGACCATTGGTAGGCAGTCGCATTGGCCACGGTGGCGTCCAAAGTCAAGGTGTCGTTGATACATAAATGCTGGTCAGGCCCAAAATCCACATTCTCGTGCGAATAATCCACATAGACCGTTACGGTATCCGAAGTTGTATAGTGGTTGGAGCCCACATCGAAAGAAAGTTCGGCCCGGTAGGATGTGGTAACGGGCGGACACACATGTAAACTATCTCCTGTACCCAACACATTGCCGGCCATATCATACCAAGTTAGTTGGTAAGCACCGCCGCCGGGATCATTGGGGATAAAACGCCACAACTCATCCCTGGCCGACCAAGGCCCCGTATTACGTCCCGGAGGAACATAAGCCACGTTTCCTTGTTCGTTTTGAATAGCCACCAAAGCATTTCCGTTGTTCCAACTCGTACAAGTAGGCTTATCGATGATTTGTACGTCAATCACATTGGTGGACTCGTAAAGGATAACCCGTTGGGTAGTATGCATGCTGTTACATTGAAAATGAGCTACATGATCGTAATCCACCACAAACATCCGTTGAGGAGCCGTTCCGGAAACATAGTATCGAATGGTTCCTCCATTATTTACACTTACATCTACGTCATGGTAGGCGCCGAAAATGGTATTTCTAAAAAGATTTTGATTCGGTGCCGATTGATTGAATTGCCAGGCACAGTATCCATTGGGCTGTTGGGTTTGCGGACTTGTCCGGTTCAAATCAAAAGAAATTACACCATTAGCACCTATAAGAAGTTGTGTATAAGCTTGGCCGAAATAATAAAAGGTGAAAGGTAAATTAATTATACTTGACCAGACGTCGTCTTGGGTAATGTTTGTTACAGTTCCTATATTATTTTGAGGTAACGGGCAAGGCGAATGGTTTTCGATCCGGTAGGTATTGGTGCCCACATTAATACCCTCCATCACCGAAGCATGTAAAGTAACGCAGGCCGAATCGCTCAGGCAGGTAATGGTAGTATCATTGCTCACTTCCAAAAGATCACACTGCTGGGCAATGAGCTGATTGGCAATAAGTACCGAAACGAGAAACAGGCCTATTTTTTTCATGGGATTAAAGTTCTTACTTTTGTTAGCCGTAAGTTATTTCAAATTGTTTAAAAAACAAAGTAAATAAATTATTTTGAAATATGCTACAACGCAGCTTTTCGGATAAATTACTCGAAGCCGGTACCGACGAAGCCGGACGCGGTGCCTTGGCCGGCCCCGTGGTGGCTGCCGCCGTGATTCTTCCGCCGCGCCTTCACTTTCCGGGTTTAACCGACAGCAAACAATTAACCGAAAAAAAGCGCTACGAACTACGCGAAATAATTATCCGTAAAGCCATAGCTTGGCGCGTGGCTTTCGTGTCCCAATATGTTATCGACCGTATCAACATCCTGAACGCTTCCATTTTGGCCATGCACCAAGCCCTGCGTTTTTTGCCCGTAAAACCCGAGTTTATCCTGGTGGACGGCAACCGGTTTAAGCCCTTCGGTAATATTCCCCACAAAACGGTTATCGATGGTGATTCCAAATTTTTGAACATCGCCGCCGCTTCCGTGCTGGCCAAAACTTTTCGCGACGACTTTATGCGCATTATCCACCGGCATTATCCGCAATACGATTGGCACAACAACAAGGGCTACGCCACACCGGGGCATAAGCAAGCCATTCTTATGCACGGGACAACACGCTACCACCGGAAAAGTTTTCATCCGAACATGCAACTGGAATTCGATTTCTAATAACCCGAAAAATCGGTATCTTTACCCCATGTGCAACAGCCGTATTTTGCGTCCGGTCCGAATCCTGGCAAGCATGCTTCTTGTCCTTTTTTTGCATGGCGCCGTGGCCCAACAGAGCCGCCGCGATTTGGAAAGGAAACGCAACGAAATTAACAGGCAAATACAGCGTATCAGGAAGCAACTCAGGCAAACAAGTAATTCCGAACAAAACGCCCTGCAAATATATCGTCTGCGGCAAGAACAAATCAATTATCACGAACGTTTGATTGCCAATTTGCAAGACGAAATCCGCGCCATCGAGCGTCAAACGGCCCGCAAAAACGACACCTTGAAACAATTGCAAAAAGACCTGGAACAACTCAAAATCCGCTATGCCGAAGGCGTGCGTAAAGCCTATAAATTCTCCAACACCAACCAGGTGCTATACTTCATCCTTTCGGCCGACAATTTCCAACAGGCCTTCCGGCGTATGCGCTATTTGCGCGAATACACCGATTATATCCGGCGGCAAGCCAAGGAAATCGAACAACGCCGGGCCGAAATCGAACGGGTAAAACAGCGTTTGCAAGACAAAAAACACGAAAAAGAGAATATGCTTACCCGCCTGGCCGACGAAAAACGCGCCTTGGAGCAAGAACGTCGAAAACAAGAGACTTTGCTGGCGCAAATCCGTAAACAAAAATCCCGTTACATTGCTCAAATTAAAAAGAAACAACGCGAAGCACGCCGTCTCGACCGCGAAATTCAAAAATTGATTGCACGCGAGATTGCCCGTCGCAACAAAGCCCGCGGAAAAAGCGGTCGAAGCGAATTTGTGCTTACGCCCCAAGGCAAAGCCCTGGCCCGCTCGTTTGCCGGAAACAAAGGCCATCTGCCCTGGCCCGTCAAGCACGGTTATGTTTCCCAACGCTTCGGCGTTCAACCACATCCGGTTTTTAAAAACCTTACCATCAACAGTTCGGGAATTTATATCACCACTCCACCGGCCGAAAAGGTCTATGCCATTTTTCGCGGCGAGGTGATGATGATCCAGGTGGTGCCGGGCGGAAATACCCTCGTTTATATCCGCCACGGAAACTACATCAGTATTTACGGAAATCTTACCAATGTGCAAGTAAAAACCGGTCAAAAAGTGGAAAAAGGTCAATGGATAGGAAACGTGGGCAAAAATCCCGCGTCCAATACCTATGTGTTGAAATTCCGCATTTATCAAAACACCCGAAAACTTAATCCTTTGCAATGGTTGGCACGCAAATAAAATTTTCGAAAATCCTGCTTGCGCTACTTGTTTTTGGGAGCTTTTTGAGCGCTTGCCATCGCAAACCCAAGCAAGGAAAAACCGTATTCCTGCAAGAAGCCGGATATATACTGGAAGTAAACGATACGGCCCTGTTCGTCCGTCCCGATTTGCTCAGCCGTCGTTTGCTGCCTTCAACATTGACCACGGCCTTGAAGCATTCCGGTGCATCACATTTTTCGGTTCAATGGATTTACAGCAGCAAAAGTCAGGTTGCTGTATTGGCCTTTTTGCCCCCTTCCGACACTTTGGCTCAACCGGGTGAGAGCAAAGCCGGTTATCAAGGGAAAACATACTTTGCCGGCGGAGACCCGCCGGTTTACCGCTATGTAACCGATACCCTCACTTTGATTACCACCGACACCGATGCGCTGCATAAGTTTATGCGTGGCGGTTTTGTACCGATGTCTTCCGGCTTGGTGCAGCGCATCCGCCACGGGCGTAACAGCGAGGCCTTTGCCAACTGGTACATTCAACCTGCAAAAATTCTGCGCCCGCAAGACCTTCCGGTTCAATCCGGTTTTCTGCTACGCTACAATGGCAAGGTTTGGATTTGGGATGTGGAAGCACCCGGCCAAAACAAGTACGCCGGATTGGGTATGGAAACCGATTCGGTGCACGATTTACGTGATGCTTTTTCGGTCGTGGACCCCGGCGGAAAAGATTTGATTCGTTTTCTGCAAGACCAAAAACGGTTTACGGCGGTTTTTACCGAATCTTTTCCGGTATGGGCCCGGCATTGGGCCGGTTTTCTGGCTTCGGCGGGCTATGCACGGCCTCCGGTTCCCGGCAAACGATACGCATCGGTAAAGGCCTTGGGATTTGTACAAGACCCTGTGCCTGCTTTATTGCTTTGGGCGGAACGTCCGGGCGCATTAATAGGCGAGCGCGAACCCTATGAAAACATTGAAGGAACCGATATTTACCGCAATCCCGATTCCACCGCATTACCGGCTTTTTTGTATCCGCTTGCGGCACGCAAATCTTTGCCTTGGATGGCCGTGCGGGGCCAGCTGGTGGTGATGGCGTCCGACAAACAGCATTTGATGCACTACCTTGGCCAGGTTGTCAGCGATGAAATGCCCGGCGAAATACGTGATTTTCTTTCTACCGATGTGCATCTGCTGCATCGCGAAGGAAACCGGTGGTTCGGCGTCCGCTACGATGATCATTTAATTTTTCAAAATTTTGCCGGAATTACTGTCGAAACTCCCGCGCAGGCAACCGAAAAAGGTGCACGCTATACCCGCCTTTTCAACCTGCAATGGCCGGCCGGACTCGGTTTCGGACCACAATGGATTTACAACCACCGGTCGCGGAGCTACGAAATTCTGTTCCAGGACAAAGCCAAACGCCTTGTTTTGCTCGACGGCAAAGGAAAACCACGCTGGCAAAAAAATATCGACGAACCCATTACGGGCCCGCTTTATCAGGTGGATATGTTCCGCAACGGCAAACGTCAGTTTCTCTATGCCACGCCTTCGGGTGTTTATGTGATGGATATTCGCGGCACCTACGTCAAACCTTTCCCGCTTCACTTACAACCCACCGGCCCCATCGGTCTTTTCGATTACGAGCGAAACCGTCGCTACCGCATTGCCGTTCCCCTGGGGCGCCGTTTGGTGCTTTACGACATTAAAGGACGGCCGGTCAAGGGCTTTTCCTTCAACCGTTTGAGTGCTCCGTTGCAAGCGCCGCCCCAGCACTTGCGCATTGGCGGCAAAGATTATTTGTTCGTCCAGCAAGCCGATGGTAAACTTTGGGTGCTCAACCGCCGCGGGCAAGAACGTATCCGGGTCAAAAAGCCCGTCCCCAGCCGCGACGGCATCTGGAAAACCTACAAAGGAAGTTTCATAACGGTGGACACGGCCGGACACGTGCTTCAACTGCGCACATCCGGTAAAATCAGTAAACTTTTCGGCGGGCGTAAATTCAAATCCGTCGTCATTGCCAACGAACACATAGCCGCCACCGACCGCAAAGGCCGTGTTTGGATCGACGGAAAACGCTTCAAGCAACTACCCACCAACCTGCGTCCGGTGCAAATCTTCCGGGCCGGCAGCCGGATTTACTTCTGCCTGGCAGGCGATGGTGCGGGGTATTTGGTTACCAAATCGAGCATTCTCAAACTACCCTTTACGCCCGTGGCCTGTTCGCCCGATGCCCGGTTCATTTTGGGCAAGGACGGCGAAGGTTGGACGGTGTTTAAGATACGATAATTTTTTTGGGCGCCCCGGCGCACGCGTTCGTGGCGGCTACGCCGCATCGTCAGGCGCTTCGGGACAACGGAGCGTCCTCCCGCCTTCCGACACTCACGCGGCGCCGTCGGGCTGTCCGCTCAAATGCGGCTCGGGCAAGGCCGGTTTTTGTAAATCCGGCGCCGTGGTCTCTTCCTCCGGGAGCCCCCGCCGCCGGCACAAAAAGGCGTTGCTTCAAGTATGAAATGTGGAAAAAGTTGCAGTTATTTTTGTCGAGAACAAAGCCGGCAATCCGAAGGCATAGCCGTAGCTATGGCAAGGATTGTCAATGCCGTTATCGGCATAAAGAATAAAACTTGGTTGGATATTTTATGCTTGAAGCAACGCCTCCGCCTGCCCTTCGCCGCATAACCGCTCCCATCCCTGGCGCTTTTGGCGCGCAATAAATCGCGCGTCCACCATGGAACATCAGGCCTTGGTTGGAATATCCGGGTTTATGATTGTCCGCTACTGTAAACATTGAAGGAAGATGTCATGTCGATGGGGCGCCCGAAGGACGCGACTGAGAAATCTCTGTGCGGATGTTCCATCCGGGGCGGAATTTTAGTTTCTATTATCCGGCCCGCGAAAAGATTCCTCCCCAACCTCCGGTACAGAACAGGCTGTCGCTCGTCCTTTGCCCTCGCTCCAACAAAAAAGTTCGTAATCAATATCTCGGAAAAATTCCCGAATTTTGTTTACTTCAAAAAATCAAGTGCATCGATATGAACATTTCCGCCAAATACAATCCTTCGGAGGTAGAACGCAAGTGGTATGAATATTGGGACAGCCATGGCTTTTTCCATTCGGAACCCGACGAACGCGAGCCCTACACGATTGTGATTCCGCCGCCCAACGTAACGGGGGTTTTGCATATGGGGCATATGTTGAACAACACCATTCAGGACGTGCTCATACGCCGGGCGCGGTTGAAGGGTTATAACGCCCTGTGGGTGCCGGGAACCGACCACGCATCCATTGCCACCGAAGCCAAAGTGGTGGCCAAACTCAAAGCCGAAGGCATCGACAAAAAAGACCTGACGCGCGAACAGTTCTTGGAACACGCCTGGGAATGGACGCACAAACACGGCGGAATTATCCTGAAACAATTGCGCTATCTGGGCGCATCCTGCGATTGGCGACGCACCAAGTTTACGCTGGATCCCGATATGTATGAAAGCGTGATCAAGGTGTTTGTGGATTTGTATAACAAAGGAAAGATATACCGTGGTTTCCGTATGGTCAATTGGGATCCGGAAGCCCAAACCACCATTTCGGACGAAGAAGTGATATATGCCGACGAAGCGGGGAAATTGTATTACATCAATTATCCCATAGCCGGACGCGAAGGTGAATATATCCAAATTGCCACCACGCGGCCCGAAACCATTTTGGGCGATACGGCCATAGCCGTGAGTCCCGAAAACGAAAAGTATCAAAAATACATCGGTCAAAAGGCCGTTGTTCCCATTGCCGGACGCGAAATTCCCATTATTGCCGACGACTATGTGGATCCGGAATTCGGAACGGGCGCCCTGAAAATCACGCCCGCCCACGACCCGAACGACAAGGAAATAGGCGAACGCCACGGTTTGGAAATCATCGATATTTTCAATCCCGACGGCACGCTCAACGCCTACGGCCTGCACTACGAAGGTATGGGCCGTTTCACAGTGCGGAAAAAAATCGTGGAAGAACTGGAAGAAAAAGGTTTTTTGGCCAAAGTGGAGCCGCATACGCACCGCGTAGGACGGAGCGAACGCACCAAGGCCGTTATCGAACCGCGCTTGTCGCGTCAATGGTTCCTGAAAATGAAGGAGTTGGCCGAGCCGGCTATTCGTGCCGTTCGTGAAGGCGAAGTGCGTTTAATTCCCAAAAAGTTTGAAAACACCTATTTCCACTGGATGGAAAACGTGCGCGATTGGAACATTTCGCGTCAATTGTGGTGGGGCCATCGTATTCCAGCTTACTACTACGGCGAAGGCGAAGACGATTTTGTGGTAGCCGAAACACCTGAACAAGCCCTGGAATTGGCAAGGGAAAAGACCGGAAATTCCGGTTTGCAATTAAGCGATCTACGTCAAGACGAAGATGTGTTGGACACCTGGTTTTCGTCCTGGCTTTGGCCCATTACGGTTTTCGACGGCATACGAAATCCGGACAATCCCGATTTCAAATACTACTATCCGACCAACGATCTGGTTACGGCGCCCGAAATTCTGTTTTTCTGGGTGGCGCGGATGATTATGGCCGGCTATGAATTTGCCGGTGAAAAACCTTTCGAGAACGTTTATCTGACGGGCATTGTGCGCGATAAATTGGGCCGAAAAATGTCCAAATCGTTGGGTAATTCACCCGACCCGATCAAACTCATCGAGCAATACGGCGCCGACGCGGTGCGCGTGGGCATGCTCTTGACTTCACCGGCAGGCAATGACCTCCCGTTCGACGAGCAATTGGTGATTCAAGGACGTAATTTTGCCAACAAAATCTGGAACGGTTTCCGCTTGCTGATAACCATGGAAACCGACAAAAACAAACCACAGCCCGAAACGGCCCGGTCGGCCGTTGAGTGGTATCGCCACAAATTTGCCCGCACGCTGGAACAAATAGAGGATGATTTTGCCAAATACCGCATTTCGGAGGCATTGAAAACGATTTACAGCTTGATTTGGGACGATTACAGTTCCTGGTTCCTGGAAATGATCAAGCCCGGCTACGGCGAAAAAATGGATGCCAAGACGCATGGCGAGGCCTTGGAAATCCTGGAAAACAACCTGCGGGTGTTGCATCCTTTTATGCCGTTTATCACCGAGGAAATTTGGCAACATATCAAACCGCGCGAGGAAAACGAAAGTTTGATAGTGAACACTTGGCCCTGGACGGAGAATTACGATGAAGATTTTATTGCACGTATGGAACACGCCAAGCAGGTGGTTTCCAATATTCGTAAAATCCGCAAGGAGAAAAACATTCCCAACAAAAACGGCTTGAATTTGTTTTATAAAGAAATTTTCGGTTTACCCGGCGAGATTCGTAGCATTATCGCCAAATTGGCCAACCTGAACCGCTTGGAAAAAACCGGCGAACCGGTGGAAAATGCCGCATCGTTCCGGGTGGACAAAAACGAGTATTATTTGCC
>JALWYR010000217.1 GCA_027003085.1 Flavobacteriales bacterium | reverse complement strand
AGGGTATTAAATATCCACATCTTTTACCATCACTTTATTTTCACCGGTATAAACCAGCAAGGCATCGACGATGCTATAACCGGCAGAGCGAAGCATACGGGCATATTCGCGCATTTGGCTTTCGTGGTCCGGGCGGGGTTGGCCGGTTTTGTAATCGATCAAAGCCACTTCGCGGGTTTGCGGAAGCAGGCAAATACGGTCGGGGCGGCGGCTCAGCATTTCGCCGTCGCGCATTTGGCCGAGCCCGCGTTCGGTCAAAATCCGGTAGGGCGGATGAAAATATTTTTCGAGCCGTGGATGGCGGGTGATTTGTTCCAAGGTTTGCAACACTCCGGGATATGCTTGGAGCGATTTCCGGTAGCGTTCCACATCGGGGGCGTAGCGGATGCGTGCCAGCCATTCGTGAAGCAGGCGGCCGTGCTTTGCCGCTTCGCGGGCTCCGGAAAATTCCGCTTTGGACGTGCTAAGCAGGAAAGGGCCCGTGTTCCAATCCAAGTGGCGATAGTGCGTGGGAAAATTTTCGCCCGGAGGTGCCGATGGGCCGGTATTGTTCCTTTGGATTTTGCTTCCAACGGTAAAGCGTTGGTTGGTTTCGTCATAATTTTTGTGTTCCAGCACAAAATCCGAGAGGATTTGTTGGAAATCGCTTAGTGTCCCGTCCTTGGAGGGCTTTTGAATATCGTAGGGAAAAACGTAGAGTTCGTCGCGCGCACGTGTAAAAGCCACGTAGAATAGGTTGGTGATGTCGAACAAACTTTTCCGGGTTTCTCCGGCATAGATTTCCTC
Source organism: Flavobacteriales bacterium (assembly GCA_027003085.1). Taxonomy (GTDB): domain Bacteria; phylum Bacteroidota; class Bacteroidia; order Flavobacteriales; family Flavobacteriaceae; genus JAADED01. Next base: position 11,523 of record JALWYR010000217.1, on the reverse strand, counting down.
GAAACTTTCATCGCCCAAAAGTGCCAAACGCTTGATGTCGGACAATTCCAAGGGGATGTATGGGGGCAATTCATTATTGCCGGAAGTTTCGATCCAAACATAATCCGGCCTTCCGCTGCGGGATTTGGATTGCAATTCGTATTTGGGAAATGCAAAGATAACCGCCGGAAATTCAAGGCCCTTGGCTTTGTGGACGGTCATCAGCCGTATGGCGTCCAGGGTTTCATTGCCCGGAACGGGTTTAAAAGCCAAATAGCTCTCCCATTCGTGCAGAAAAGCGGTATCGGCAAGCCGCCGGTCGTTTTGGCGTATCATATCCATAAAAAAGCGGATGTAGGCATCTTCGCCTCCACGCTGTAAATCCAAAAATTCGTAAGCGGTGGCAAAAAAGTCGAAAAGCGTTAATTCGGCCCAAGGAATCCGGGCGGCATCCGTTTTGCCGCTTAGGTAGGCCATCAATTGGCCGAAGGGCAAATCCCGTGCCGCATCAAAAAAACCGGCGTCCATTTCCCGGCCTTCGACCGCGGCCCAATATTGCAAAAGCCGGAAGCGATTTTCGTAGGAAGGATGATGACGCTCGGCCAGCAAGTGCACCAGCAATTGCACTTTGGACGAGAGTCCCACGGCCAAGGCGTCGCCACTGATGGCGGGGATGTTTTCCGTGCTCAACCGTTCGGCAATCAAGGCGCCGTGTTTGTTGCGCGGGAACAAAATGGCAATGTCTTTCCACGCATAACCGCGCCGGCGTAAATCGCGGATTTGATCCAACAGGCGGTCGAGGTAAATTTGCTTGTAATCCGCTTCGTCGTCGTCTTTGCCGGGCTTGTCGGTGAAACGAATTTCGACATAGCCGTGTGCATCCTTACGGAAAGCTTTTTGGCGTAGATTTTCCGGTGTATAAACACTGCGGTAAAAATCATCCAAGTAGGAACCGGCGAAAGCAAAAAACCTGTTATTGAAATCCACCACAGCCGGCAAACTGCGGTAGTTGGTATCCATTCGCACAATTTCCTTTTCGGCGGCAAAGGGATTGGATGCCGCGGGATTGGAAGGCGGAAGTGCCAAACGGATGAATTGTTCGGGTAAGGCGCCGCGAAAACGATAGATGGATTGTTTGGCATCGCCGAACAGGGTTACGCGTCCGGGGTCGGAGGCACCGAACGCACCCGAAAATACTTCTTGCAAAAGCGGAAGGAAATTTTCCCATTGGATGCGCGATGTGTCTTGGAATTCGTCGATAAAGTGGTATTTGAGCCGTTGGCCCAATCGCCAATAGATGAAAGGAGCGGGATTGTTCGTTACTACCCGGCGGATAATTTTGTTGAAGTCGGAAATAAACAGGAGGTCGTTTTCTTCTTTGTAGCGTTCCACTTCGCGAACAATTTCTTCGATCAATACCAAAGGACGAAGTCCTTTGCGCAGGGCCGTAAGCCAAAGGTATTGGCGGAAAATTTCGTGTATTCCGGCACGAAGGGCGTCGATTTGTTCCTTGTCGGGCAAAGGGATACTTTTATTTTTTTTGGTCAAATCATTCTCCCTGTCTACAAAAAGCTTACGGAAAGTGGATGAACCAAGGGTGGAACCCGAAAAGCGTTCCCGGGGTTTGGTAATAAGTTTTTCAAGCAGATTATGCAGGTTATTGTAGCGGGAAATGAAAGATTGGTGGCGGGCCGAAAAGGCCTGTAAACGTTCTAGTGCTTCGACAAGCCGGCGTTCGGTTTCGCGCAGTTGTTTTCGGATTTGGTCGTGCAGGGCGGGAATTTTTCCGGGGTCTTCGTTTCTCAGGGTTTCCAGGACGGGGGCAAAGCTGTCGGGTAGCAGAAAATAGGTGAGCTTTTGCAAATCGCCGGTGATGTCCCAGTTGGAATGGTCTTCGATTTTCTGCGTGGACCATTCCACCAAAAAAGGGAAAGCGGGGTTGTCGGGGCTAAGAGTGTTGAGGTAGTTTTCGATGATTTCGCGCGTGCGGGTTTCGTCATCGATTTCCACGTTGGCATTGAACGAAATGCCCAGTTCGCGGCCGAAGGTGCGGATGAGCCCGAAAGTCCATTTGTCGATGGTGGAGAAATGCAGGCGGTCGTAGTTAAAAAGCATGGCGTCGAGGAGCAGCGCGGCTTTTTGTTGGAGTTGGGCACCGGAAAAATGTTTGCTTTGCTTTATAATTTGTGCCATGGGTGTATCCTCTCCCTGTGCCATTAGATACAGCTCATTGATAAGCCGCCGCTTCATTTCGTTGGCGGCCTTGTTGGTAAAAGTTACGGCCAGGACACGGTCGATTTCACCGGGTTTGCGGCCGGGCTCAAAGAGGATGCCCAGCAAATCCCTGACTAAGCCGAATGTTTTTCCCGAACCCGCCGAAGCATTGTATATACGAAAAGCCATGAAATATTTGGTTATCTGAATGATTTTATCCATAAAGGTAAAACTTTTTCCTTGTATGGAATAACAAAATTTTTTATATATTTGCTGTATTCAAATAACCCTAAAAACAACTTGTTATGAAAAAACTATTGATTTTATTCCTTTTTGCAGGATTGGTGTTTTCGACCACTTCCTGTAAGAAAAAAACATGTCCCGAGCCGGAGGTGTGGGGTGTAGGTACATGGAAGGCATCAAAACTTGTGATTAATGGTGCTGAGCAAAGTTCTTCCGATCCTCAAATAGCGTGCTTATTAACGCATCAAATGTCACTTACCGACTCTTGGGGAGGGAATTGGCAGTATCACTATTATGACAATAATACTTCTTCATGCGAAACAATTCCGTTGGTTTTGGATTCATGGCTGGAAGATATTGATAAAAAGATTTTGGTAGTCAATTTTACTTATAATAACAACAAGTATTCATTTAAATTTGATTATGTGGATAGTACCCATTTCCAATGGGAGCTTGGGTCTAACAATACATATATGGAATTTACCAAGCAATAATTAACTTCAAACAGCAAAGTGTTTAAAATGACACAGCCTTTAATAATTATCGAATCTGCTTTTTTGCAAGGTATGATTAGTTATTGGCTTAATTATTTTTAAAACAACTAAAAAAAATTATCATGAAAAAAGTATTAGTTTTATTTCTTTTCGCAGGTTTGGTTTTCACAACTAACTCCTGTAAGAAAAAAACATGTCCCGAACCCGAAGTGTGGGGAGTAGGTACATGGAAAGTAACCAAAGTTGTATCAAATGGTACGGAACAAGATGCTTCGGATCCAACCGTTGCTTGTTGGATGACCGATCAATTGAATTTAAATGATGGCGGTAGTGGAAGCATAGCTATTCATGACTATGATTCCAACAACGGTACATGTGATGATCTCGGATGGACTTTAAATTCTTGGTTGGAAAATATTGACAAAAAAGTCTTGATTGTAAATGTAACCACTTCTAACGGGGAGTTCACACTTAGATTTGACTATATTGACGATACGCATTTCAGGTGGAATTTCGGTTCCAATACCTATGAAGAATTCACCAAACAAGATTAATTGTTAAATTCAAAGTTTTAACGCCCTCAAACTGAGGGCGTTTTTTTGTTTTTAATGGAAAATTTATTTTATTCGTTGGGCATCACCTTGAAAATACTATGGTCTTTTGCCCAAATTCAAATCTCTGAAATTTAGTGTTCCACCCGCAAAACCTCTTGCGGATAAATCAAATAACGGGAACGTATTTGTTTGAATTTTTCCAACCCCTTGCGCCAGCTGGCGCGGATGCTGTCGGCGGGAACGCCGTTTTGTATTTGCCGGCGGAGTTGGGCCGTTCCGGCAATGCGTTCGAAATATTTGTTGAAAAACTTATCCTTGTTGCGATGATGTGTGTAGGCCCAAATCAGCCATTCGATATGCAAGCCCTTGGGTGGCGCAATATGGCGTAGATCCTTGCCGCAGCATTGTTCACCTTGATGCTTGGGATGATGCGAAGCATCGTTGGGTTGTGGAACAAACGAAAAATCAGCAGGACACAAATCCGGGGCGCCGAATACCTGAAAAGGCCAATCGGTTCCGCGGCCCACGCTCACATCGGTGGGTTCCAGCAGGCAAAGCGACGGATAGAGTGCCACCGCTTGCCGGTTGGGCAGATTGGGCGAGGGTTTGACCGGAAGGGTGTAAGGTGTGCGCCGGTCGTAGTTGCGAATGGGAATCACGGTCAATTCCGCACGGATACCGCCGCGGAGCCAGCCTTCGCCGTTGATCATCCGGGCGTATTCGCCAATGGTCATACCGTAGAGGATGGGAACGGGGTGCAAGCCTACAAACGAAAAAAACTCCGGTTCCATCACCGGCCCGTCGATTTCGTCGATGTGCGGGTTGGGCCGGTCGAGCACAACGACCGGAATATGATTTTCGGCTGCGGCTTCCATCACGTAGTGCAAGGTGGAAAGGTAGGTGTAAAATCGTGCACCCACGTCCTGAATGTCGAAAATGATGATGTCGATGTTTTGCAAATCTTGGGGCGTGGGTTTTTTGTGCTTGCCGTAGAGCGAAATAATGGGCAGGCCTGTTTGCGGGTCGCGGGCGTTTTCCACCCGTTGGCCGGCATCGTGGTCGCCACGGAAACCGTGTTCGGGGGCAAACACTTTCATCACTTGGAAATGGTTTTCCAAAAGCAAGTCCACCAAATGAATATTGCCACGCACCGAAGTTTGATTGGCCACCACGGCAATACGTTTGCCCGGAAGCAGCGGAAAATAAAGTTTGGTTTGCCAAATGCCCGGCCTGACGGGGCCGGTATGAGCTTCGGTAGTGTCTTGGGTTTTTGCCGTTTTGGTGGCGGGGTCGGAAGTAGGATGCGATGCGCAAGCGGTCAAAAATAGTCCGAAAATCGTAACTTTGACCAAAGCCATTAGCGTTTTGCGATACGAATTTTTCATAGCCCGCAGGTTCTCGATTGGGAAACATAAAGATACGATTTCGCGGCCGATTATGAAAATTGCCGTGGGTTCGGTGGCGTTGAGCATTGCCGTGATGCTTCTGGCGGTGGCCGCAGGCAAGGGTATGCAGGACAAAATCCGGGAAAAAATTTCGGCCTTTTCGGGTCATATCTTGATTTTGCCCTACAATAATAATCATTCGCAACTCACTTTGGATCCCATCCGTATCCGCCAGGATTTTTATCCGCATCATCCTTGGCCCGGGGTGAGCAATGTGGCGCCCTATGCAAGCATAGGCGGATTGCTACGCAACCGGAAGGATTTCGAAGGGATTATCCTCAAAGGCACCGGCCCGGATTACGATTGGTCGGTGTTCAGGCAATATATGCAACGGGGAAAAATTCCCGCATATACCGGACGCGGTTATAACGACAGCATCATTGTGTCGGAATATTTGGCGCGCCGCTTGGCCATCGACACCGGCAGCAAGGTCTATGCCTATTTCTTGCGGCCGCGTGCCGAAAAGCCTTTGGTCAGGCGGTTCCGGGTGGGCGGTGTGTATCGAACCGATTTCGAGGATTTCGACAAGACCTACATTTTCGGCGACCTGCATCAGGTGCAACGGCTCTACGGCTGGGCCGACACGCTTACGGGCGGATTTCAGTTGCTCACGCGGGATTTTGACCATATCGATGCCATAGCCGACCGTATCAATCACGACATCGACCCGCGGCTGCGGGCTTTGAGCATCCGGCAGTTATATCCCTACCTGTTCGACTGGTTGGATATGTTCGATTTTAATATTTACCTGATTATCGGCATATTGATTTTGGTGAGTGCGTTGAATATGGCGGTGGTGCTCTTGGTGATGATTACCGAGCGGATGCGTTTTATTGGCATCCTGAAAACCTTGGGCGCTACCGATAGCGGTATTATCCGTATTTTTTTGATACGGGCCGCCCAATTGATTATACGGGGACTACTGATAGGAAACACATTGGCCATAGCACTTATTCTTTTGCAGAAAAAAACGGGTTTTTTGCGCTTGGACCCGGCCAATTATTACGTGCGCACCGTGCCTTTGGAAATACGTTGGGAATGGTTTTTGGGCCTTAATATTTTTGTGTTGGTCAGTGTGTTGTTATTGATGCTGTTGCCGGCGGCCTATGTGTCGCGCATTTCACCGGCCAAGGTGATGAAATATGAATAAACATTGAAGGAATGAAAAAATTTTTGTCGTTGTTTTTCGGCTTGCTTTTCACGGGTTTGTCCGCCCAAAACACCGGGCTAACCGATGTAAATGTCCCACGCCATGAAGTGGATTTTGTTATTTCCGACACACTGAGGGACTATACGGGGCTTTATCCTTACGATCAGGACTTGTTGCCCGGGCATTTGCCTGTTTATTATCACTTGCAAACCCGTTCCCGTTTTTTGGATTACTTGCTTAACCGGCCCTTGTGGGAAATAAATCGAAAGGATTACGGATTTCGGGTTCTGCCTTTGCTGTGGTTGGAAGCGGGAAAAACAAACGATAGTATCGGAAACACGTTTATCAACACGCGTGGCGTGCGTGTGGACGGCTATGTGGGCAGCCAGGTGGCGTTTCATACCGAGATTTACGAAAATCAAGCCCTTTTTCCCGCATATATGTATGGAATTTTCACCGCCAAGCGCACAAGCAACGGTTTTCCGGCTGTGGTTCCGGGTATGGGTATTGCCAAGCAAGACAAGGGCGGTGTGTTGGATTTTCCGTCGGTGCGTGGTCACGTTACCTACAAGCCGTCCCGGTTTTTCCTGTTCCGTTTGGGGCACGGGACGCCGTTTGTGGGTTACGGCCGTTATTCACTGTTGCTGGGCGAGGATATACCGCCTTACGGATATTTCAGAATCGAAAGCCGGTTTTGGCATTTGCGCTACACGGTGATGTGGGCCGTGTTGCAAGATGTGCGGCTGACCAATCCGGCCCAGGGGGTTTATCACGACAAATATATGGCCACCCACTTGTTGGATTGGGCCGTGGTGCCGCGGTTTAATATCGGCTTGTTCGAAAATGTGATTTGGGATCCGTCGTTGGGCCGGGGGTTTGACCCGAACTTCCTCAATCCGGTGATTTTTTTCAAAACCCTGGAATTTCAAAGCGGCACCAAAACCGCCAACACCCTGCTGGGCTTACAGGCACGTTACAAGTCGCCTTGGAAAACTCATTTCTATGCCCAATTTGTGCTGGACGAAATGACCGTGTCCAAATTTTTCGGGCAGCCGGGTTATTGGGGCAATAAATACGGATTTCAGTTGGGTGTGAAAAGTAGGCAACGGTGGGGAAATCACCGTTTGTTTGTCCGGGCCGAATATAATGCCGTCCGGCCGTTTACCTATTCGCATCACCGGGTGCGCATCAACTACGGGCACGACAACTGGCCCTTGGCGCATCCTTGGGGAGCCAATTTCAGGCAGTGGCTTATGGAATTGCATTGGAATAGCGGACGTTGGGGGGCAAATGCCCTTTGGACCGGCGGAGTGAAAGGTTTGGACTATGCCGGCGACCCGAAAACCTATGGCGGCGATATTTACCGCGACTACGAAGACCGTTTTGCCAATACGGGTGTAGGATGGCCGGCGGGAAATATGTTCCGTTTGCAGAGTTTGGAACTAAGCGGACAATTCACAATTAATCCGCACTACCGCTTGCAGCTTTTCGGAGGAATATTAACACGAAAAACGGATATAGCCAGCCCTTTGCCGGAGGTGGAGACGGGCTTGCACAGGTGGTTTTTTGCCGGGCTGCGAACAGAATTGTTCAGGTATGATCGGCATCTTGTTCCATAATGAATTGCGTAGCGAGACCGCAGGGCTCGCGTAGCCCGCGGCAGACCGTAGGGCTGACGCGGTGCGGAGGCAGACACCGCAGGTGGCTGCCGAAGCTGCGAAGCAAGACAAGGCGCGGCTTTTGCATTGGCACAAGGAAGCCGCCGGCTTGCGGAGCCGTGAAGGGAGACCGGCGCGGAGTCGCAGGCGGAGCGCAAGGGCTCCCGGAACCGCGGAGAAGCCCGGAGGGCTTCGGAGCGCCTTAAAACATATTCGCCTAACTCTTTGCCCGCTCGAAAATATCTTTGCGCAAATTCAACATCCCGTCAAAGGCCACCCGCCGCGAAAACCTTATGGTCAGCCATACATTCAGAATGGTGGACGAAAAAATCACCAGCAAAATCAGTATTTGATACTTGACGGCCGTCATAGGGTTGGAGCCGCCCAAAATCTGACCCGTCATCATTCCGGGCAAGGAAATTAAGCCCATTACGGCCGTGGTGGCAATCAACGGATTGAAGGCCTTGCGTAAGGCCTGCTGCATAAAAGGCAATAGCGCTTCGTTGTGCTCGGCACCGTTGGCCAACTGCCAGCGGTAGCTGGTTTCTTCCTCGTCGATGCGGTGATAAAAAGCGTCCAAGGCAATAATCACGTTTTTCAACGAATTGCCCAGCAACATACCCGTTACGGGAATAAAATAACGCGCCGTCCAAATGTTTTTCAACCCGATAACAAAGCCCAAAAAGTAAAAATCGATCAACACAATGCTGATCATCGTGGCCCCCAGCACCGCCCACAAAAACAAACGCAACCGCAAGCCCGTCCGCCGGATGACCGTGTAGGACGAAACCACCGTCATCACCAACACCCAAAGCCCGTTAAGCCAAGGATTGTCCCAGCGGAAAATGTATTCCAAATACAAGCCCACCAAAAGCAACTGAACCGTCATCCGGCCCACGGCCGTAAGTGTGGGCCGCACCAAGCCCGTGCGGTATATGCGGAAAAACACAATGGGTATCAGCAGCAGCAAATAGCCGGCCAAAAGTTTCCACCAACCGATGTCAATGGCTCCTTTCATAGCTGTGCGGTTTGGGTGAGTTTGTCCAAATCGATGATGGTTTCGGATTGCCTAATCCAATAATCGTCGTGGGTGGCGGCAATCACCGTTACGGGCAAATGCAGGATGTATTCGGTTATTTTTATCCTGTTGGCCTCGTCCAGGGCCGATGTGGGTTCGTCTAAAAGCAAAACGGGTTTACCCAGCAACACGGCCTGTGCCAAAAGCAAACGTTGTTTTTGGCCGCCCGAAATGGCTTTGATGCCCCGCTCCAAAATGTCGGCCGGCAGACCGAATTGTTGAAATAGTTCGTCCACCTTGTCCGGTGCGGGCATCAGCCGGCGGTTGTTTTTGAACCGGAAGGGCGTGTAAAACAATTCCCGCGTGCTGCGAAACACCGTAAAACCCAAATCCTGCGGCACATAGGCCGTCCGGCTGCGAATACGCCCTACTGTGGCCGGCGTCAAGAGCATATCGTCGTAATAAACCTTTCCGGTGGCCGCCGGTTCAAAACCCAATAAAATCCGTAGCAAACTCGATTTACCACTCCCCGATTCCCCTTTAACGGCCACTTTGGCACCGTCGGGAATCAGGGCCGTCAGTCCGTCGAAAATCCGCTTATGACCAAATTGCAAGCCGATGTTTTCCAAGCGTATCATTTGCCCGAATATCCGGGACAAAGCTATGGATTTATCTTTGAACAAAAGTTGTAAATGGGCGGTTTTTCCGTTTTACTTTTGATATCCTACCGGTAGTTGTCCCGGTCCAATAATTCAAAAATAGTTTTCCGGCTTAGGTTTTTTCCGTCATAGTAAAAATAATTCCACGGGCTCGATGCCGTATCGGAGCGGAAACGAAGGCTCCCGGGCGTAATGATTTCGACAAAACGCTTGTCGGTATGCACAAATCCGATGTTCAAGCTATCCAAAAGGCCGGCTAATTCCGCTTGATAATACATCCAATCACCGGCCGCGGTATAAAAATTATCCTCACCCATTTCTTTTTTCATTTTTTCTATGGCTGTCGAATCGGGCGCGATTTCGATGACGGTTTTTCGGTCGATGGTAATGGGAAAAAATTTTGGGGATGCGGAATCGCTTTGGATGATTTTGTTTTCCGTGTCATGTTTTTCCAAACCCTGTTTTTGTAAGCCCTTAATCCGAACCGGGTGGGTGGAGCAGGAGAGAAAGATTAAGACAAAAAACAAAGAAAAGAAATGATGCATTCAAATGTTTAATTTATATTCATTAATAATATCTTTCCATTTTTTTTCAACATTCCTGGAAATTAAAATACTTTCTTCATTTGCAACTTTTTGTCCTTCTTTCTTATTGAATGATAAAAAATTGAAACTACCTTGAATATAATAATCATTGTCTTTTATTACTAATTTCCTATGTGTTCCTGTCATTTTAAAATTATGTGTTTGATGGAAATGGCTTGGTAAATGAATTAAATATAAATTTTTGAAACGATTAGAAAGTTCCTTTAATTTTTCCATTGTTTGATAGTCGTGTTCGTCATTACCTTGAATACCATATAAAATCACAATTTTTACATTCCTTTTTAATGCTTTTTCAAACAAATCTATGTATTTTAAGGTTGCTTTTTTTATCCACGGGCTTTCAATCAGGATTTTCTTCTTAACTGTTTTTAACGCTTCTTCAAATTGTGCTTGCGTTTCCCAAATTGAAAGTGTTTTTGTCTCCGGTATACTTTTAATTTGTTGTTTTTCTTTTTCAAAATTATCAATTTCAATCTCATCTTCTTCATAAAGATTAGCAAAGCTACTCCTGTCTGAACTAGAAAATTTGTATAAGATTGCTGGGTATTCTTTCATTAAGATTTTTGAAAGTCGTTTGTTGAGTGAAAAATTTTTATCGTTATTCCTGATTTCAATGTATGGTTCTAAATCATTTTCTTTTCCTAATCTTGGAATATATTCAATAAGATAATAATCATTATACTCTTTTTTGTCAAATTTGATTTTATTAGCGTCATAATCGACAAGGTAGGCTTGATTGTTATTTATTCGTTTGTAAATATCTGATAATTGCTCGTGTTTTCCGTTCAATAATTCAGGGTCTTTTATATTCAGAGTTAAATTTGGTTCTAATTTATTCTCCGTTTGTTCACTTGAAAATAATTTTTCTTTCTTTTCAATCGCTTCATTTGTTATTGCGTCAATTAAAAATTCAAATTCATCTTCTTCAAGTATTTTTAAAATACTATTATCTTTTATAAATTTATTACCTTCTTCTGTTACAAACCATTTACCTGAAATAAAATTTGCATAGCCACGTTCACGTAGAAAATAAAGTTCACGTAAAATAAAATCTTCTTCGGATAATCCTAAAAACTTAATAATATCTTCTTCTGTTTCAAATCCTGCTTTTATTGTTTCTAAAAGAACCGTATAAATTTGTTGTAATGATTTTTCGGGGGATTTGTTAACTGTTGCATTTACAATTACTCTGCGATAAGGATATGCGAACAAAATAATCTCGTTAATCTTATAATCAGCAGGGCATTGTTTGTCTAATTTTTTATGTATTTCTTTAAGTTCCATATCAGAAAACTTGTTTTAAATTTTTTACTATCCATTCTCTTTTTAACTCTCGTAAATATTTTTGCAAAGCAGGAATTTGATCTTTTGAATTTATTGCTTTTGCTTGCACAAGCCAATCATAATTTCCAATGATAATGAGTAAACGTTTTTGCCTTGATAAAGCAACATTTATTCTGTTTGGATTTGCTAAAAATCCTAATGTGTTTTGGCGACTTCTAAC